>JASUSA010000010.1 GCA_030446305.1 Clostridiales bacterium
TTTACGCTTTCCGTTAACGATGTCGGCAGTATTATTAACAAAGCCATTGAAATGGGTGTAAAACCTTATATGATCAAAGTGATCTTGGATCAAGGCTGTATGCTGAAAGCAGCACGTGCTTTTATTATTTTTAATACGCTTGAAAGATTTGGTGAAATTATTAAATCTTATCCTCTGGCGGAAGAAATCGAAGATGAAAAATTTGATGACAGTTTTGAAGTGCTCTATTTTTCGAAGCTCGATGCGCAATATTGTCATTCTGAACTCATGAAAATCTCAGAAGTAAAAAATGTCATTATACGTGAGCTAAGTGAAAGTGATGCAGCAGATGAAACCGTTAAGCAAGATGTTGAAGTCACCATGGCAGAAACTGAAGTTGAAGTTGAAGTTAAAGCTGAAAAGCCTGCAAAACAAAAAGAAGACGCCAGTTCGAAAAGCAACGACAAGGGCAAGACCTCAAAGACGGTTCGCGTTGAAATTGGCAGACTCGATAATTTGATGAACCTCGTCAGTGAGCTCATTATTATAAAAACGCGTTTGGAAGATCTTGATTCTACCTCAAACCGCAATAATATGAATGAAGCGATTGAATATCTTGAACGGATAACGACGAGCTTGCACGATGCCGTTATGAAAGTTCGAATGGTACCGGTTGAGCGAACTTTCAACCGTTTCCCAAGATTGGTTCGCGACCTTTCGAAAGACCTTGGCAAAAATATCAAATTATTTATGTCCGGTGAAGAAACAGAAGTTGACAGAACTGTTATTGATGAAATCGGTGATCCGCTTATTCACCTCATTCGTAACTCGCTTGATCATGGGATTGAATCGCCGGCAGACCGTGCCAAAGCAGGTAAAGACGAAAGTGGTTTTGTGGCACTCAGAGCATACCCTGATGGCAATACCGTCGTTATCGAAGTTGAAGATGACGGCAAGGGGATTGATCCGGAAGTCATTAAACGCAAAGCAATTGAGAAAAAACTTATTACCGTCGATGAAGGCGAACAAATGTCTGAAAAGGAAATTATCAACTTGCTCTTTGCAGCTGGTTTCAGTACTGCTGATCAAGTGACGGATATTTCCGGCAGAGGCGTTGGCCTCGACGTCGTGAAGACGAAGATCGAAGCGATCAACGGTACAGTTGAAGTTGTTTCAAACCTTGGTCAAGGTAGCAAATTTATCATTCGCCTGCCGCTTACATTGGCAATTATTCAGGCACTGATGGTCAATTTAGATAAAGAAAAATATGCGATACCGCTTAACAATATCAAAGAGATCACAACCATTGATCCAGCTAAAATCACAATGGTTCAAGATCAGGAAGTGGTATTGTACCGCAACAAGACGCTGCCGATTATTCGCATGAAAGACGTCTTGGATTTCCCATCTTCAGAAGAAGTGCCGGAAGAGCTTATTACCGTTATTGTTAAGAAGGGTGATATTGAAGCTGGACTGGTCGTCGACAGCTTGATTGGGCAGCAGGAAATCGTTATCAAATCCTTAGGCAAATATTTGACCGGTATTAAAGCAATTGCCGGTGCAACGATCTTGGGTAATGGTAGTGTCGCATTAATCGTAGATCCGAATCAATTATTCTAAGGAGGTAGCGGAAGATGAGTGAAATCAAAGAATTTGTGACATACAGGCTAAATGAAGAATATTATGGCATTGATATCAACAATGTAGAAAACATTGAAAAAGTGTTGCCAATTACGCGTGTCCCTTATACAACGCCTTATGTGAAGGGCGTGGTTAACCTCCGCGGCATCATTGTACCCGTTGTCGATCTGAGAACGCGATTTGGTCTGAAACCAAAAGAGGCAACGGATGAATCGAGAATTATCATCGTCAATGTTGATGATCTCAAAATTGGCATGCTCGTCGACTCGTCATCTGAAGTACTTCAAATATCTGATGACGACATTGATGCGGCACCTAATGTTCGAAAAGACAACAACAATGAGTTTGTCAAATACATTGGCAAGAAAAATGAGCGCATCATCATGCTGATTGATTTAATGAAAGTTTTGAGTATTGAAGCGCAGTAGCGCTTGGTAGGAGATAAAATGCCAGTTCAAATTGATAATATTAACAATACCATCATATTAGATGTCCTTCGCGAAATCGGCAACATCGGTGCCGGTAATGCAGCAACTTCGCTTGCAAAAATGATTGATAAAAAAATCGACATGAAGGTACCGATTGTAAAAGTTTTGGAATTTGATGAAGTGCCTGAACTATTAGGTGGCCCTGAAAACATTGTCTGCGGTATTTTTTTCAAAATTGAAGGCGATATAACAGGCAGCATTATGTACATTATGGATCAAAACTCCGCGATTAACCTCGTTAATTTACTGATGCCGCGTGAAAATGCCGAATTTGATGAATTTACGATTTCTGCATTAAAAGAAATCGGCAATATTCTTTCAGGTGCCTATGTATCCAGTCTTTCGGGCTTGACAAATTTGAAAATAACCATTTCTATTCCCGCTTTGGCAATTGATATGGCAGGGGCTATTTTAAGTGTCCCGGCGATTCATTTTAGCCAAATGAGTGATAACGTTTTAATCATTCAGAACGAGTTTATAGAAAATGTAGAAGCAACAAAAGTGGATGGCTATTTCTTTTTAATTCCAGATCTTGATTCGTATGAGGTCCTATTGGGTAGTTTAGGTGTGACATTATGAGTACAATGGTAAAGGTTGGCATGGCCGACTTGAAAGTAACAGAGTACCCGAATGCCCTGACGACCTTAGGGCTTGGTTCCTGTGTAGGTATCTGCTTGTATGACCCTGTTACAAAGGTAACGGGGATGGCGCACATTATGCTGCCGTCAAGTAAGGCCATTCGAAAAAATGAAAATGTAGCGAAGTTTGCAGATACGGCAGTTGTCGAACTGATTAAGCAAATGGAGAGTAAAGGGGCAAAGAAAACACGATTTTTTGCCAAAATTGCCGGTGGTGCGCAAATGTTTTCCTTTTCATCGCAAAATGATGCCATGAAAATTGGCGAGCGAAATGCGGAGGCTGTAAGAAGCATGCTTAAAGAGCTCAATATTCCGATTAGAGCCGACGATACAGGCGGCAACTTTGGTCGGACAATTGAGTTCTACAGCGCTGATGCCAGACTGCTCATTAAGACTGCCGGTCAAGGTGTCAAAGAATTATAATGTTGGGTGGACTTTTCATGACGAATGAACAACTTTGGGTTAAGTATAAAGAGCATAACAGCAAAGAAGCCAAGGAAGAGCTTATCATTCGGTATGTCTCATTAGTCAAGATTATCGCCGGCAGACTATTCACAAGCTATAATGCACATGTTGAATTTGACGATTTGCTGGGGTATGGTGTCATTGGGCTCATCGACGCCATTGAAAAATTTGACCACAAGAAACTGATTAAATTTGAAACCTATGCCAATATTCGAATCAGAGGCGCGATCATTGATGAGATCAGACATCTGGACTGGATTCCTCGAAGTACAAGGCAAAAATATAAACGCATAGAAGATGCAATCGCGAAGCTCCAAGCGGAATATGGCTATGATATTCCCGATGAAATCATTGCTGATGAAATGGGAATGCCCTTAGATGAATATTTAAAATTATTAGGAGAAGTTACGACGTATTCTGTTGTTTCTCTTGAAGAAAAAATTGATGATAACACGAGCTTTGATATCAAATCATCCAATCAGGATTTTGAACCGGAAACACACTACATTGATGAAGAGATGAAGCTGTTGTTAGCAGATGTTATTGACAAGCTTCCCGATAAAGAATGCTTGGTCTTGCAACTGTATTATTATTCGGAATTGACTTACAAAGAAATCGCGGAAGTACTCAGCGTTTCTGAATCTCGCGTTTCACAAATACACACAAAAGCGATTTCGAAACTTAGAATCTCTTTGAAAAGCGTCTATTAATCACAGCAACGTGCTGTGATTTTGTAATATTTCAGTAAAAAGTGTATAATGATATTAATAATATCGTCTGCATAGTCCGATATATATATAAATAGACAACTATTTCAAGGGGAGGGTCTCAACAAATGGGTGATAGCACTTACCAGATCGAAGTAAAAATGTCTGACGATTATTACAAAGCATTTGTCTCGTTTGAACCTGAAACTGAAGGCGTGCCGATTAAATCGGATGATCTCATCAAAGCCATTAAAGATCGAAATGTCGTTTTTGGCATTAAGTACAACGTTGTGGAAGATATTTGTAAACAAGGGCGTACGGTTCATAGTGCTTTGATTGCAGAAGGTGTGCCACATGAAAATGGGCAGGATGCAGTGATTGAATTTACAGTCGAAAAGGAAAAGAAGGCAAAACCTCAAATTCTTGATGACGGCCGCGTCGACTTTAAAAATCTGGGATATGTCGATGTCGTCAGTGCAGAAGATGTTTTGGCGGTTAAAACGCCTGCGACAAAAAGTAAAAATGGCACCACTGTTTCCGGGCGTGTTATTCGTGGGAAAGACGGCAAAGATGTCGCGTTTAAAATAGGCAAGAATGTTCGCATTTCGCAGGATGGCCTCAGTGTGATCGCTGAAACGGACGGTTCCGTCATTTTCGATGGCGACAAGATTTCCGTTATTAAATTGCTTGAACTTCGCAGCGACGTTGGGGTTGAAACCGGCAATATTTTCTTTCACGGACAAGTGGTTGTCAACGGCAATGTGACGACGGGCTACAGCATTGAATGTGACGGCGATGTAACCATAAACGGCGTTGTCGAAGGTGCGACGATTAAATCGGGCGGCAATATTGTAATCTCCAGAGGTGTTCAGGGGATGGATGTCGCGTCAATTGAATGCAATGGCAGTTTAACCGTAAACTTTATCAATAGTGCGAAGATCAATGTCAGAGGTGATATTGAATCCGGTGCCATCATGAACAGCATTGTGAACTGTGACGGCAATATTCACGTGAAAGGCAAAAAAGGGCTTATCGTCGGCGGTGAAATTACCTGTAAAGGCGATATTGAAGCCAACACTGTCGGATCTGAGCTTGGGGTTATCACATCCGTTAAGCTTGGGGTTGACATGGAAATTATCGAAGAACTGAAAACGCTTTCAGCAGATGTCAAGGACACCATGGCACTGCATGATAAATTAGATAAATCACTGAAACTCTTAAAAATAAAAATTGACCAAAACCCTGATGATGAACGTTCTCTGTTCATGTTCAGAAAATACAGCAGCAGTTTTTTAGAACTGGATACCCAATTGACAGAAAAACGTCAGCGCCTAAAAATGCTCAATGAACTCGTTAATAATATAAGGGGTTCAAGTCTCTCTGCCAGAACGATCTATCCAGGCACACGGCTTAAAATCGGCAGCACAAGCTACTATGTTAAAAATGAGATGAAACATACGATCCTTTTAAAAGATCGCGGAGAAATTGTTGCTCGAACCAATTGATGAAGAAGGTGATCGCATGGGCATTAGACCCGTTGACATGCAGGTTGTCGTACACAAGGTTCAAGAAGTTCACTCAGCAAAGCAAAGTGTCGTCAGCAAGCAGGAAAATGAACTTTTACAATCTCAAAATGCAAATAAAGAAAATGTCGTAGAACAGCATCATACTGTTGCGACGACAGAAGAAACGCGCCATAATGCCATTAATGCCGATCGCGAAGGGCAGGGGGGAAATTATAAACCGCCTGATAAAAAGCATGCTGAAGACGATGACGAAGAGACAGAAGAAAAAAAGGATGCGAAACGCGTTATTGGCAATGCGGGAAGACATTTTGACATGAAAGTGTGATCACATGTTTATCATTAGCTTTATCATTGGACTGATCATTGTCATCAGTTCAATTTTTATGCTTAGAAGAGAATTGAATACAGCGGTTCAGACGCGGTCGCAATTGGTTGAGCAGGCGGGGATCTACAATCAGGATGATCTCTTTAAAATGCTTGAAGACCTTCAGCTCAGCATCAATGAAATGAACGGTGCCTTTTATGAAATTATTGGTGAAATGGAAGGCAATATCAGTTTGCACGAAAAGTTGATTTCAGATATTGAAGCCAGAATGACACAATACGAAGCCGCTGAACTTGCCGTAACACAGGCGCAGTCCCAAGTGAAGCGAGAATTGTCTGAGAATTTGAAACGCATGAATCAATTGCAGGAAGTATCTCGACCTGCTGAACAGGTGCCGGTTGCCAATGGCATTTCACCAGAGACAAACGAAAAGCGATCTTCAGAACTCAATGTAAAAATGGCAAGGGAAGCTGTAAAAGAATCTTCTGAAGATACCATGGCGAAGATTACAACATTGAGAAGTCAAGGCTATGCACTGACGGAAATTGCAAAGATGCTAGGCATGGGGATGGGGGAAATTCAACTCCTCATCAACATGAATCATAAAAAATAGTTGTTAAACCCCATACCCTGTGATATACTACTTAAGGTAATAAATTCACACCTGTTTTAATCGCTCGGATGTTGCCGTTTTGCGGTGTTCGAACGGGATGATGAACAGGGCGGCAGAACAAAAAACAAGGAGGCATTACATGTCAGTAATTTCTATGAAAGAATTATTAGAAGCCGGTGTACACTTTGGTCACCAAACGAGAAGATGGAACCCTAAAATGGCAGAATACATCTTCACTGAGAGAAATGGTATCTACATTATCGACCTTCAAAAAACAGTCGGTAAAATTGAAGACGCCTATGCATTTGTAAGATCAATTATCGAGGAAAATGGTACAATTCTTTTCGTCGGTACAAAAAAACAAGCACAAGAAGCAATTGAAACAGAAGCGAATCGTGCAGGTATGTACTATGTTAATCAAAGATGGTTGGGCGGTATGTTAACAAACTACAAAACCATCAAGAAAAGAATTGACTTGCTTTATAAATTAGAAAAAATGGAAAGCGACGGCACTTTTGAAGCGCTTCCTAAAAAAGAAGTTATTAAACTTAGAGCTGATAAAGAAAAACTCGAAAAATTCTTGGGCGGCATTAAGGAAATGAAAAAACTGCCAGATGCAATTTTTGTCGTAGACCCTAAAAAAGAGCGTATTGCGATTAAAGAAGCTAGAAATCTGGGTATTCCTGTTGTTGCAATCGTCGATACAAACTGTGATCCGGATGAAGTTGATTACGTAATCCCAGGCAACGACGATGCAATCAGAGCTGTAAAACTCATCGCAGGCAAAATGGCAGATGCCGTTATCGAAGCGAAACAAGGTGAGCAATTATCAGCTGCACCGGAAGCAGCGCCTGTTGAAGCTGAAGCGACAACAGAAGCATAAGATCTGGCAATTAAGATGTACCTAAGGAAGGTAAGGGGAAACTCTTACCTTTTTAAAAGCGAACCTTAAAGGAGGAAGTATCATGGCAATTACAGCTTCAATGGTTAAAGAGTTGAGAGAAGCAACTGGCGCAGGGATGATGGATTGTAAAAAGGCCCTCGTCGAAACAGATGGCAATATGGATGATGCTATCAAATATTTAAGAGAAAAAGGCATTGCCAAAGCAGCAAAGAAAATGGATCGTATTGCGGCTGAAGGTATTGTCGCTTCATATATTCACGGCGGTCGAATTGGCGTTATCGTCGAAATCAACAGCGAAACAGACTTTGTAGCGAAGAACGAAGAATTCCAAGAATTTGGCAAAGACATTGCAATGCAAGTTGCGGCTGCTAACCCAATCTACGTAAGAAGAGAAGAAGTGCCGCAAGCTGCAATCGAAGCTGAAAAAGAAATTTTAAGAAATCAAGCGCTGAATGAAGGCAAGCCAGAAAAAATCGTTGATAAAATGGTTGAAGGCCGTATCGCAAAATACTACAAAGAAGTTTGTCTGCTCGAACAGCCGTTTATTAAAGATCCTGACAAAACAGTTGATGATCTTTTAAAAGAAAAAATCGCTAAAATCGGTGAAAACCTTTCAATTAGAAGATTTTCAAGATTTGAAGTCGGCGAAGGCCTTGAAAAAAAATCAGAAAACTTTGCAGAAGAAGTTGCAAAACAATTACAAGGTTAATCACTAAAATAAAAGGTATAAATACTAGAGAACACGCAAGTGTTCTCTTTTTTAGGGAAAAATTGTTTGAAGCATAAAATAATTTACTGTAAAATAGATAATAGAACGGAGGGCTTGCATTGAAACTTAAATATAAGCGCATCATCTTGAAACTGAGCGGAGAGGTACTTGCCGGCCAAAAGGGCTTTGGCGTCGACTATGAAACAGTGGAGGGCATTGCTAAATATATTGCAGAATTAAGTGCAGCAGGTATTGAAGTTGGCGTTGTCATTGGTGGCGGCAATTTCTGGAGAGGTCGAAGCAACAGCAAGATGGAGCGTACGACAGCAGACTATATGGGAATGATGGCAACTGTCATGAATTCTCTTGCCATGTCGGATGCCCTTAAATATATTAATGTTTCGAATCGCGTTTTGAGTGCCATTACCATGACGCAATTGGCAGAACCTTATAATCGTGAGAATGCCGTCAGCTATTTGAAAGATGGGCAAGTGGTTATTTTTGCGGCGGGTACGGGCAGTCCGTTCTTTTCCACAGATACAACAGCGGCATTAAGAGCTGCCGAAATTGATGCTGAATTGATTTTGCTCGCTAAGAAAATTGATGGCGTCTACGACAGTGATCCAATGTTGAATCCTGATGCGAAAAAATACGATAGACTTAGTTACAAAGAAGTCCTGGATCAGAAATTGGGCGTTATGGACTTAACATCCATTACATTATGTATGGACAATCATATTCCAATCGCAGTATTTGACTTAAATTATCCCGAAAATATCATAAAAGCATGCTCGGGTGAAAATGTCGGAACAATCATTGAGGAGGTCTAAATGAGAAATCAGATACATGATCATTTAAATGAAAAAATGGAAAAAACGCTAAATGTCTTAAAAGAAGAACTCAATCACATTCGTGCAGGTAGAGCTAATCCATTGATTTTAGACAAGCTGAAAGTCGAATACTATGGTGCTGAAACCCCTATTAAGCAACTCGCTAGTATTTCTGTACCGGAGCCTCGTATTATTCAAATACAGCCGTATGACACGTCTATTATGAAAGATGTGGAAAAAGCCATTCTAACGTCTGATCTCGGTTTGAATCCAAGCAATGACGGCAAGGTGATCCGTTTAATCATTCCAATGCTCACAGAGGAGCGTCGTAAAGAATTGACAAAGCATATTAAAAAGCTGGGTGAAGATGCAAAAGTTGCACTGCGGAATGAAAGACGCGATGCGATAGACCAGCTGAAGAAAATGCAAAAATCTAAAGAGATTACAGAAGATGAGCTTTCATCTGGTGAGAAGGAAATTCAAAAGATGGTAGATGATCAGGTTGCTTTAATCGATCAACAAATTAACAAAAAGAATGACGAGATTATGGAAGTATAAAAATCTGCCCTCCGATCTATGGAGGGCTTTTATTAAAATAAGAAGATTTGAAAATTGATTTGAGCTGTTTAATCATTGACGCAAAGCTTGTTTAGGAGATTTATATGCTTTCCTTTTTTAATAAAAAAGAAGAAGAAATTACGTTGGCAAAACCACCTGAGCACGTTGCCTTTATTATGGATGGCAATGGCCGATGGGCAAAGAAAAGAGGCATGCCGCGGCTTTTCGGACATAATGCGGGGATGGAAACCATCAAACGCATTGTCAAAGAGAGCCAGCGACTTGGCATTAGATACATCACTTTCTATGCTTTCTCAACAGAAAACTGGAAACGGCCTGTTGATGAAGTTGAAGGCTTGATGCAAATTCTCGTGAAGTTTATTCGTTCGGAAATTGATGAAATTCACGAGAATAACGTAAAAGTGAATATTTTGGGCGATATTGAAAGACTCCCTGCGGCGGCAAAGGAAGCCGTATGCTATGCACTCGATAAAACGGCAGCGAATGACGGCATGTATTTTAACATTGCCCTTAATTACGGCGGCCGCAATGAAATCGTGAGGGCTGTGAAGGCAATTGCTGAAGCTGTAAAGCATGGCGAATACAACAGCGATGATATTGATGAAGCGCTTATTGAGCAGTATCTTTACACAAAAGATTTTCCAGATCCGGATTTGATGATTCGCACCAGTGGTGAAAAACGACTTAGCAACTTTTTGCTTTGGCAGCTGGCGTATTCTGAATTCTTATTTTTGGATCTTTACTGGCCGGATTTTTCGGAAGCAGTGTATCGTAATGCCCTGTTGGAATACGATCAAAGAAATCGACGCTTTGGCGCGTTATAAGGAGTGTTTGTATGCTGAAACGTACCATATCTGCAATCGTCGCGCTGCCACTGCTGTTTTTTGTGCTTTTTAAGGGCGGTGTCTTCCTTTTTTTGGCTGCGCTCATATTGAGCCTCATCGGTCAATTTGAATTTTACCGCGCCTTTAGCAAAACACATGATCCAGTGGTGAAACTCGGCTATGTCATGACGCTGTTCTGGTATCTTGGTCTGTACTTTAATCTGCCAAAAGCATATGAAACGCTGTGTATTTCCGTATACTTATTTGGAATCCTAAGCCATATCATTATTTCAAAGAAAGAAAGTGTACTCTTTGACGAAATGATTGGGTTTATAGGATTCTTTTACGTGTCTTTTACCATTTCACATATTTTACTGATTTCCAATTATCATAATGCCTTTTTCATTTGGTATCCTTTTATCATTGCCTTTTCCTCTGATACATTTGCCTATTTTACCGGGCGCTTTTTCGGGAAACACAAACTCATACCGTCTGTCAGTCCTAAGAAGACGATTGAGGGAGCCGTTGGCGGGCTGGTACTTTGTACGATTCTGTCCGGTGTTTATGCCAATATATGGTATCCGGACTTTGTCGGCTATGCTATCTTGCTTGGCTTCATTGGCAGTGCGCTTTCCATGGTTGGCGATTTGATTGCTTCTCGGATCAAGCGCATTACCCATATTAAAGACTTCGGCAAAATTATGCCGGGACACGGCGGGGTGTTGGATCGTTTTGACAGCTTGATTGTCACCATACCGCTCGTCTATTACTTTATTGTTATTTTTGAATGGCTACATTAGCAGGATGATCGGTGTTTTTGCTGTCTAATGGCGCTTTGTGCCGGAGATGAATCCATGGCGACATGAGCGGCGGTATACGGCGGTGGCATACCGTGAAGCAAACATGACAAAATTGTAAAATAGTTATGAATTCAAAAGGATTGGCGTGTTATGTGCTACAATAGTAATAAGTGATCGTAAATGAGCGAGGTCTTTATTAAATGAGAAAATACATTTCAATACTGGGGTCAACGGGATCAATCGGCCGTCAGACCCTTGATATTATTTCAGATACAAATCGGTTCGGAGTTTATGCACTGGCTTGTCATCACAACATTGACCGACTGATTGAACAGGCTGAGCAGTATCGGCCTGCACTTTTGGTCGTGTACGATAAAGCGATGTATGAATTGTTAAGAGTCGCTGCGGCTCATTTAAACTGTCGTATAAGCTGTGGCATGGAAGGGCTTGTAGAAGCGGCAACTGCAAATGAAGTCGATATCGTGTTAACGTCGGTGGTTGGCAGTATTGGATTGGTGCCGACTGTTGCCGCAATTAAAGCGAAAAAGACCATTGCGCTGGCCAATAAAGAAACGCTGGTTACAGCCGGCGAAATCATTATGCCGCTTGCAGCTGCAAACGGTGTCTCAATATTGCCGGTGGACAGTGAACACAGTGCTATTTTTCAGTGTCTTCAAGGACAACCCGCTGATTCAGTTGATGAAATATTACTGACAGCATCGGGTGGTCCCTTTCGAACATTGCCGAAAAACGAAATTGCCACGCGCAAGGCTTCTGATGCGCTGAAACATCCTAATTGGGCAATGGGTGCGAAGATCACCATTGATTCTGCTACGCTGATGAACAAAGGCCTTGAATTTATTGAGGCAAAATGGCTGTTTGGCGTATCTGCCGAGCAGATAAAAGTGATTGTTCATCCACAGAGTATTATCCACTCGATGGTTCGCTATAAAGATCAAAGTATTATTGCACAAATGGGTGCGCCGGATATGCGCGTACCAATTATTTATGCACTGGATTATCCAAATCGGTTTGCCAACAAACTCGAGAAGCTGGATTTTTTTGCGTTAAAGGCATTGACTTTTGAAGCGCCCGATCTTGAGCGCTTTCCATGCTTGGCGCTGGCGATTGACGCGCTGGCACAGGGTGGCAATATGCCGGCGGTCTTAAACGCCGCTAATGAAGAGCTTGTCGCAGCCTATTTAAAAGACGACATTGGATTTTATGATATTACTGCATACATCCAAAAGACGATGGTGACGATTCCGAAAATATCGAATCCCACAATCGATGACATTTTAATGAGTGACAAAATGGCGCGTGTTGAAACCAGGCGCCTGCTTGAATTAAGGAGATGAATCTATGTTGTTAACAATGGTCAGTTTTATATTTGTCTTTGGCATCATTGTCATGTCGCATGAATTTGGCCACTACATCACCGCAAGGCTCAATGATGTTAAGATCTTAGAATTTTCGCTGGGAATGGGTCCGGCTGTATTTACAAAAGAAAAAGGTGAAACGCTCTATTCCGTACGTGCACTGCCAATTGGCGGCTATGTCAAAATGGAAGGGGAAGATGGCGAGTCAAATGATCCAAGGAGCTTTGTACAGAAAAGACCGCTTCAGCGTCTTCTGATTCTGGCAGCGGGTGCACTCATGAATTTTTTACTCGCGTACGTGTTGCTTGTCATTATTATGATGGGCATGGGCTTTGCATCAACGACATTGGATGAAATAATTGATGGGTACCCGGCTGCTGAAGCGGGAATTGCAACAGGCGATACCATTACGGCAATTGACGATGTCCCGATTTCATCTTGGGAGGAAGTCGTTGAGAAAATCACATCAAGCAATGGCGATCCAATGGCGGTTACCGTAGAACGCGACCATCAACTTCGGACGTATACCATTGTACCGGTTAAGTCAGAAGACGATGGTCAATATAAAATCGGTGTGACCTCTGCGCTGGTAAAACAGCCGGGAAAGGCCTTTATTTATGCAGGAAAACAGTTCGTGGTATTCTTTACGGATATTTTTAACTTTTTTATACAGCTTGGTCATCAGAATGTCGAAGGGGAGATCATTGGGCCTGTCGGCATGGTCAATGTCATTGGTCAGGCCTCACGTGTCGGCTTTTTAAACCTTCTGTTTATTGCAGCTTATATTAGTGTCAATCTAGGGATTGTCAATCTTTTGCCTTTTCCGGCTTTAGACGGCGGGCGCATTGTCTTTGTCCTGATTGAGATGATTAAAGGATCACCGGTAGATCGGGAAAAAGAAGGCTATGTTCATTTTATCGGCATTACAATTTTAATGGCGCTGATGGTTTTCCTGGTTTTCCGAGATATATCCAACTTGTAGCAACTGTATTGGCATTCAGATTATCATGATTGAAGCGGTTTGCTGAGACATGGGCTGATCGACACAGTACAGCGGGAAAACTGATGTCAGAAAACAAAACAGCATAATAGAGCAACAAAACAGAGCGACAAAACAGAGCAGCATAACAGAACAGCATAACAGAACAGCATAACAGAACAGCATAACAGAACAGCATAACAGAACAGCATAACAGAACAGCATAACAGCACAGCATAGCAGAACAGAACAGCATACTAAACAAAGTACTAAACAAAGCATAATAAGCTAATGAATAAAACGACAAACGAGACAACGGGATATGAGCGAGGAGTGCAATCAGTTCTCCTTTTGCTGTTATAGGAGGCATTATGACCAGAACGGTTAAAATAGGGAATACGGCCATTGGCGGCGGCAATCCCATTCGCATTCAGTCTATGGCGAATACAAAGACTGACAATGTTGAAGCAACGGTTAAACAAATTCTCGACCTTGAGCGCGCAGGATGTGAAATCATACGCGTCGCCGTTCCCGATATGGCGGCGGCAAAGGCAATTGACAAGATAAAATCACAAATACACATACCACTTGTTGCAGATATTCACTTCGATCATCGGCTGGCACTTGAGGCCATCGCGGCGGGTGTTGACAAGGTTCGCATTAACCCCGGCAATATTGGTGACATCAGCAAAGTGAAGGCAGTCGTCAATGCGGCTGCCAATCGCGGCGTCCCTATTCGCATTGGCGTTAATTCAGGTTCACTGGAACGGGAAGTTTATGAAAAATATGGCGGTGTAACACCGGAGGCACTTGTTGAGAGCGCATTGGGGCATGTCCGGATTTTAAATCAGCTGGATTTTGACAACATCGTTATTTCAATCAAGGCAACTGATGTTAAACTGACCTATGACGCGTACAATCTTTTGAAACAGTCCGTCGATTATCCGCTGCACCTTGGTGTAACCGAAGCGGGTACACAATTTTCTGGAACGGTCAAATCAGCTATTGGCATTGGTTCACTGCTCTTAAACGGCATTGGTGATACCATACGCGTATCGCTGACGGAATCGCCAATTGAAGAAGTACGCGTTGCGAAGAAAATACTGGAAGTGCTGAATTTGCGCGATTTTGGGATACGTTTCATTTCGTGCCCTACATGCGGTCGTACAAATGTCGATCTCTTTAGTGTCGCAAAAGCGGTTGAAGAACAGCTTAAGGATGTACCAAAAAAACTGACGTTAGCCATTATGGGCTGTGCTGTCAATGGTCCGGGAGAGGCGCGTGAAGCTGATTTGGGCATCGCTGGGGGTAAGGGCGAATTCCTGATATTTAAAAAGGGCATCGTCATCAAAAAAGTGAAGGAATCAGAAGTGATTGAAGCACTTTTAGCGGAAATTGAAACGATGTAAATAACAAATAGGTTTGAAGCACTGGTGCAGTGTTGCAATGCCTATTGATTGATGAACAAAAAGTTGGGATGGCATCATGAAATTTAATGAATTGGTTGGGAACATTGTTGATATTGAAAAACTTGACGTCAAGCGTATTGAGTACATTAAAAGCCGTGAGACGCTGAACATACAAATTGGCACAGCTGAACGGATTCAAGAGACGAAAATTGAGCAATTGAAGAATCAGCTGATGGCAACGCTTAGTTTTATCAAACGCGTTGACGTCAGCATTATTTCAGATGAGTGTTCAAGAGAAATGCTTATTGAAAGCAATTGGGAAAACATCATGGGTGTTGTGAAACGCAAGAGTCCCGCTGTTGCCAGCATTTTGAATCAATCTAAAATAAGATTTGAAAATGATTTAATTCACATAACCTTTGATGACAAGGGACTTGAAAGCACATTTCACCAATTTAACACGACGGCATTGATCCAAAAAATCTGTGACCAGAATCTCGATATTGCAGCACGTGTTGAAACGGCTGCTGAAAAGGAAGCTTTCGAGGGATTTCAAGCATTTGAGCGGATGCAGGAAGACGAAATACAAACACATATCCAGAACAATACGGGTGCAGCGGCCGTAGCAGCATCTGTTGAAAGGGCGCAGAACCGTCCATCGGAAAGCAACGGGAACGGGAAAGCGTCACAGTGCAGGCTCCTCAAAGGCAGTATTCGAAAGTCAATCAGCAAAGTAGCTGATATTGTCAACGAAGAAGAAGTTTACGCCATTGAAGGCGAAGTCATCAGCGTCGATACACGAGAACTGCAAAGCGGCAAGACCATGATTAAAATTTACCTGTCCGATCATACCGACGCGATCTGTGCAAAGATGTTTGTCAAGAAGAATGAAGCAGAAGAAGTACTGGATTTTATCAATGCCAATGCATGGCTCATTGTGGAAGGAACGAATCGCTATGACACTTATGATCGTGAAAAGACTTTAAATTTGTTGGCAATCAATGCGGGGAAAAAACTGACAGAACGTATGGACAATGCCGAAGATAAGCGCGTTGAACTGCATATGCACACAAATATGAGTGAAATGGATGGTATGACGTCTGTCAGTGCACTGATTAAAACCGCTATAAAGTGGGGACATCCCGCCATTGCCATTACCGATCACGGTGCGCTTCAAGCATTTCCGGATGCCGACCATGCCGGCGGCGATAAAATCAAAGTGATTTACGGGGTTGAAGGCTATCTGGTCGATGATGTGACACCAATGGTCGACCGTAATTTAGATTACCAACTGAATGAGACTTATATCGTGTTTGACATTGAAACCACCGGTTTTTCCAATCAGGATGACCGTATTATAGAAATTGGCGCTGTAAAGATCAAAGACAGCGTTGTCGTTGATCGATACAGCGTATTTGTCAATCCCGAAAGGCAGATTCCCAGTCATATCGTCGAACTCACGGGGATTAATTATGATATGGTTGCCGATGCGCCTACCATTGAGGTCATTTTGCCTGAATTTCTGGCATTTGTTGGCGATGCGCCTGTTGTCGCGCATAATGCGGTGTTTGACTGCAGCTTTATCAGGACGAATGCACAGCGACTGGGACTTTCTTTTGACAATGCAATTTTGGACACATTGGCATTGAGCCGACTCCTGCTGACACAGATTAAAAAGCATAACCTCAAAGCCGTTACGAAACATCTTAAAATTGCGCTTAACGATCACCATCGAGCGGTAGCAGATGCTGAGGCGACGGCGCGCGTATTGATAAAATTTATTGAAATGTTAACAGAGGCCGGTGTTTCGACACTGGAACAGCTCAATGTCTACGCGTCGGAAAACATGGATTTCCGCATGCGTGACATGAATCATATCATTATACTGGCGAAAAATTATCAGGGACTGAGGCATTTATATGAACTCGTTTCCATGTCTAACTTAGAATATTTTTACCGTAAGCCGCGTATGTTGAAATCAAAACTGATTGAGAAGCGCGAGGGGCTTATTCTCGGCAGTGCGTGTGAGGCGGGTGAACTCTATAAAGCGCTCTTGAATAATCTTGAATCGGAACGCATTGCATCCATTGCGTCATTCTATGACTACTTGGAAATTCAGCCGCTTGGCAATAATAACTTTATGATTGAAAACGGCCGCGTTAAATCTCGGGAGTCGCTGGCTGATTTTAACAAGGCGATACTGGCACTAGGCGATCAGCTAGGCAAACCCGTCGTTGCAACTTGCGATGTTCACTTTCTCAACCCTGATGATGAAGTGTATAGACGTATTCTCATGGCGGGTTCAGGCTATTCGGATGCGGATAATCAAGCGCCGCTGTATTTCCGTACGACGGATGAAATGCTCAAAGAATTTGATTACCTCGGCAGTCGTGCGAAAGAAGTTGTCATTGACAATACACGGCTAATTGCAGATATGTGCGATGCGATTCTACCTGTACCAAAGGGTACATTTCCACCTAAAATAGAGGGGGCAGACGAAGCGTTTCGTGAAATGTGCTTTGAAAAAGCGACGCGGATTTATGGTGATCCACTTCCGGAGATTGTTGAAAAACGCCTTAATCGAGAACTGAACTCGATTATCAGCAATGGTTATGCCGTAATGTACATCATTGCCCAAAAGCTCGTTACCAAATCACTTGAAGATGGCTATCTGGTTGGCTCAAGGGGTTCCGTCGGTTCGTCACTGGCCGCTACGATGAGCGATATTACAGAGGTTAATCCACTGCCGCCGCATTATATCTGCAAGAACTGCAAGCATTCCGAATGGATTACCGACGGCAGTTATGGTTCCGGCTGTGATATGCCTGATAAAGTGTGCCCTGAATGCGGTACGCCGTATTTTAAGGATGGCTACGATATTCCATTTGAGACATTTCTCGGTTTTGACGGCGATAAAGAGCCCGATATCGACCTTAACTTTGCAGGCGTCTATCAGGCAAATGCGCATAAATACTGTGAAGTGCTCTTTGGTAAAGGCAAAACCTTTAAAGCCGGTACAATTGGTACGATTGCAGACAAAACGGCATTTGGCTATGTAAAAAAATATTTTGAAGAACGCGAGACGAACATTCACTATAAAGAAGTAGAGCGCTTGGCGAAGGGGCTCACTGGGATTAAACGAACATCCGGACAGCATCCCGGCGGAATTATGGTTGTACCGAGTGATCACGATATTCATGAATTCTGTCCGATACAGTATCCCGCCAATGACGTATCCTCGGATGTCATTACGACGCATTTTGACTACCACTCCATCAGCGGTCGACTGCTCAAGCTCGATATACTGGGACACGATGTACCGACCATTATCAAGCAGCTTGAAGAATTGACGGGGATGGATGTATTCGATATCCCAATTGGCGATCCTGACACCATGAAGATTTTTACGTCTATTGAAACGCTTAATATAAAAGACCCCGCGTATTCGCTTGATATTGGCAGTTTGGGTATTCCGGAGTTTGGCACGAAATTCGTTCGTCAAATGCTGAAGGATACCGAACCAAAAACTTTTTCCGATCTCGTTCGTATATCGGGACTGTCACACGGAACCGACGTTTGGCTCAATAACGCTCAGACACTGGTACGCGAAAATATCGTTACCATTAAAGATGTTATTGCAACGCGTGATGACATTATGAACTACTTGCTCCAAATGGGTCTCGAACCGCTGACTTCCTTTAAAATCATGGAAAAAGTCAGGAAGGGCAAAGGGCTGGGTGAACAAGACATCATTGATATGAAGGCGAAGGACGTACCGGATTGGTACATCAGGTCATGCCAGACAATACAGTACATGTTTCCAAAAGCGCATGCAGTCGCCTACGTTATGATGAGTGTTAGAATTGCCTACTTTAAAGTGCACCAGCCGCTGGCATTCTATGCAACCTACTATGCCAGCAAAGTTGATGACTTTGATGCGGAACTCATTTGTAAGGGTGTAGAAGTCGTACGCGCAGAGATGAAGCGTTTAGAGGAACTGGAGAAACCGTCGAAAAAAGAACAGGATTTTGCTTCGCTGCTGGAAATTGTCGACGAAATGTACAGCCGCGGCCTCCAAATGCTCAAAGTGAGCATTAAGCATTCTGATGCAGAAAAATTCAAGATAAAAGACGGAAAACTCCTTCCGCCATTCCTTGCGCTGCAGGGTGTAGGTGCCAGTGCGGCACAGGCTATTGCAGAAGTGAGAGATGTCAGTGATGATTTTATGTCCATTGAGGATTTTCAAATGAAAACGCGCGTCTCGAAAACCGTTGTTGAAGCAATGAAGATTCACGGTTGCTTTGAAGAACTCCCCGATGCGAATCAGTTGTCCTTTTTCTAATGCAAGTTAACTTGTTTGCGTCAACGAGTTTGGTTATGGAGTACAAGTTTGTTTTCAGACATCAAGTTTGTTTTCAGACATCAAGTTTGCTTTTAGCCATCAAGTTTGCTTTCAGGAACATGCTTTTCTCAGGCAACCAATTCGCTTTTACAGAACACATTGGCTTGATGATGACCTTTTTTATGTTTTCATAGCTGCTGGGAACGGGATGCCGTCAGCGAAAGCCGTAATTCGTGTTTGCAACTGAAGGCAATATGTGCTATAATAAGAACGTTAATAGGCTTAGACTTCAAAGAGTGGGAATTCCCACTCTTTGTTCGTGTGTACAACCTAAATCGAAGCCTAATACAGCTTATCGTTGAACTTTTGCCGAACATTGCTTCGGCATCACATAAATGAAACTGCATGCAAATTGCGAATGCAGGACAATTGAATAGAAAGAAGGTGCCCCATGAGAAAAAAACGAGTCGTTGATATTGTGGAAGAGGTTCTAATCCCATTTTTAACTGCTCAAAAAATGGAATTGGTGGATGTTGAATTTGTGAAAGAAGGCCCCTATCGTTATTTGAGGGTAACCATTGATAATGAAGCTGGTATTTCTTTGGATGACTGCGCTGATGTCAGTCGATTTTTAAATGATAAACTGGACAAGCTCGATCCGATTGAAGAACAGTATTTTCTGGAAGTAACATCGCCCGGCGTTGAGCGAATCCTTAAGAAAGACGCTGATTTTACGCGATTTGCAGGCAGACAGGTACAGATGAAGCTGTACCAGCCTTATGAAGGTCAAAAGGTTATTGTCGGTGAACTCGTCGGCCTTGAAGAGGATTCGGTCGTACTCAATCACGAAGCGATGGGAACGGTAAAAATTCCGAAGAGTAAAGTATCACTCACAAAGCTTGTGGTAGATTTTGATTAGGAGGGAAAAACGTGAAAACTGAGTTACTATTGGCTTTAGAGCAATTGGAAAAAGAAAAGGGCTTGGAATTGGATATGCTCTTTGACGTTATTGAAGATGCCGTCATCAAAGCGTATAAAAACAATTTTGGTGCAACGCATAACGTAGAAGTCGAGTTAAATAGAGAAACCGGCGAATTTAACGTTTATTCCGTCCGATTGGTCGTTGAAGAAGTGCTGGATGATATCACCCAGATTTCAGTCGAAGATGCCAAAAAAATCGATTCAGATTATGAGAGCGGTGATGTTGTCAAGGAAAAAGTTATTCCAAAAGATTTTGGCAGAATTGCGGCGCAGTCAGCAAAGCAAGTTGTTGTTCAAAAAATTCGCGAGGCAGAGAGAAGTGTTATCTTTGAAGAATTCTCAAGCCGTGAAAGTGAAATCGTCAATGGCGTCATTCACAGAATTTCAAAGGGTACAATTTACATTAACCTAGGCCGTACCGAAGCGATCTTACCGTTAAATGAACAAATTCCAAATGAAACTTATATTCAAGGCGAACGCCTGAAAACGTATATTACAGAAGTGCGCAACTCGACAAAAGGACCGCAGATTTATGTTTCTCGGACACATCCAGGACTTGTCAAACGCCTGTTTGAAATTGAAGTGCCGGAAATCTATGATGGTGAAGTCGAAATTAAGAGCATTTCCAGAGAGCCGGGATCCAGAACAAAGATTGCCGTATACGCCAATAATCAAGATCTTGATCCGGTTGGCGCGTGTGTCGGTCAAAAGGGACATCGTGTTCAAAGCATCGTCGATGAACTCCAAGGTGAAAAAATTGATATCATCGAATGGCATGAAAACCCGGCTATCCTCATTTCAAACGCACTGAGTCCTTCAAAAGTCATGCGTGTTGAAGTCGATGAGGATGACAACTCGGCACTTGTTGTCGTACCGGATTATCAGCTTTCTCTTGCAATCGGCAAAGAGGGTCAAAATGCCAGACTCGCTGCAAAATTAACCGGTTGGAAGATTGATATTAAAAGTGAAACACAATACAAAAATTACTTAATGGAAATCGGCGAGTACGATGATGTTTATGGAGATGAGGCATAGCCATGAAAAAGATTCCAATGAGAAAATGTATTGGCTGCGGCGAACAGAAACCGAAAAAAGCACTGATACGCATTGTCAAAAACAAAGAAGGTGAGGTCTTTGTAGACTTCACTGGAAAAGCAAATGGCAGGGGTGCGTATATTTGCAATGATAAGAAGTGTTTTGACACCGCCGCAAAACGAAATGCCTTTAACCGTGCACTGGAAACGCAAATCGGCGACGATGTGCTGCAGGCATTACGAGAGAGGTTAGCTGAACATGAATAATGTATTGACGCTATTGGGATTTGCACAAAAATCCGGCAATTTGATGTTAGGTGAAACAGCTTGTGAACAAGGTGTGCTGCGCCGAAAAATATCCCTGCTGATCATCGCTGAGGATCTTGGCGAATCAGCGCGACAAAAGTTTATCAGATTGTGTGAAACCCAAGGTGTTCCCTATAGAGTATTGTCTACCAAGGAGGTGCTCTCTCAGGCAATTGGAAAGTCAAACTATGGCCTGTTCGGCATTGCAAACAAGAAATTTACGAGAGCATTAATTGCTGAAATTGATGCTTGATACCCCCGGAGGTGAACCTATGTCAAAAGTCCGAATTCACGAGTTAGCAAAAACTTTGAATAAATCCAGTAAGGATCTTATTGATGCGGCGTCATCCCTAGGTATGAATGTGAAAAATCACATGAGTACTTTAGAGGATAATGAAGTTGCCAAGCTTAAACAAACGTTTAAACCGGCACCTGAAAAGTCACATAATAAGATTATTTACGATCGAACGAAAGAAGTCAAACAAGAAGAACGTCAATCTAGAAATAACGATTATCGCAGCCGCAACCAAGGTGATCGGCCGCAGAGAAGCAACGATAATCGCAGCCAAGGTCAAGGCGACAGACCGCAGAGAAGCTACGATAACCGCAGCCAAAACCAAGGTGACAGACCGCAAAGAAGCTACGATAACCGCAGCCAGAACCAAGGCGACAGACCGCAAAGAAGCTACGATAACCGCAGCCAGAACCAAGGTGACAGACCGCAGAGAAGCTATGACAACCGTAGCCAAAACCAAGGTGACAGACCGCAAAGAAGCTACGATAACCGTAGTCAAAACCAAGGTGACAGACCGCAAAGAAGCTACGATAACCGCAGCCAAGGTCAAGGCGATAGACCGCAAAGAAGCTACGATAACCGCAACCAAGGTCAAGGTGACAGACCGCAGAGAAGTTACGATAACCGCAACCAAGGCGACAGACCGCAAAGAAGTTACGATAACCGCAACCAAGGCGACAGACCGCAAAGAAGTTATGATAACCGCAACCAAGGCGACAGACCGCAAAGAAGTTATGATAACCGAAATCAAGGCGATAGACCACAAAGAAGCTATGATAACCGAAATCAAGGCGACAGACCACAAAGAAGCTACGATAACCGCAACCAAGGTGACAGACCGCAAAGAAGCTACGATAACCGAAATCAAGGCGACAGACCACAAAGAAGCTATGACAACCGCAGCCAAGGTGACAGGCCACAAAGAAGTTATGATAATCGTGGTCAAGGCCAAGGCAATCAAGGCAGTAGACCGCCTAGAAGTTATGATAATCGCGGTGGTGGCGGCGGTTACAATAAAGATAAAGACAGTGACCAAAGGCCTGCTTATCAACAGAAAAAGCGAACAGAACCTAAAAAGGATGCTTTTACACCTGAAATAGCTGAAAAAACACCAAGCAAAAAGAAACGCACCAAAAAAGATAAAATTGTTGTCACGTTTGAAACGGACAAACTCGATAAAAAATCAAAAAAAGCAAAACGTCCGATAAAAGACGCCGCTGTTTCAAATACCAATGACAGGCGAGGCGATTTCGACTTCACAAAGAAGACAAAACAGAAAAAGCTTAAATATCAAAAAGCCAGTGAAAAAGAACGTTCTGAAAAGCTTGATGAAATCCTTCAAAAGGAAATTGTGACCATTCCTGAAAATATTACTGTTAAGGAATTGGCTGAAATTATCAACAAAAATCCAAATGAAGTCATTATGAAACTCATGAGTTTAGGGGTTATGGCAACGATTAATCAAGATGTTGAATACGATACGGCGGCATTGATCGCAGCAGATTACAATATCAGTCTTGAAATCGAAGAAGTTGAAGAAATTGATTTAGCCGAAGTTTATGAACTCAATGCAGAAGACGATCCGAGCACGCTTGTTAAACGCGCACCGGTTGTTACCGTTATGGGTCACGTTGACCACGGTAAGACATCACTGCTAGACGCCATTCGAAATACAGGCGTTGCCGTTGGTGAAGCAGGCGGTATTACACAGCATATTGGGGCTTCTGAAATTGTACACCGAAACGAAAAAATTGTATTTCTCGATACACCTGGTCATGAGGCCTTTACATCATTAAGAGCGCGCGGCGCGAAGATTACAGATATTGCAATCTTAGTTGTTGCAGCGGATGACGGTGTTATGCCTCAGACAATTGAAGCCATTGACCACAGTAAAGCAGCAGGTGTACCGATCATTGTTGCCATTAATAAAATTGACAAACCAAATGCCAATCCGGATCGTGTCAAACAAGAGCTTTCTGAAAAGGGCGTCATCATTGAAGAGTGGGGTGGCGATGTTATCGCAGTACCGGTCTCAGCGAAAACAGGTGAAGGCCTTGAGACATTGCTTGAAATGGTGCTGCTCGTTGCAGAAGTACTGGAACTTAAAGCAAACCCTGATCGTCCGGGTGTCGGTACCGTTATCGAAGCGAAAGTCGTTAAAGGCCGAGGAACGGTTGCCAGCATTATCCTTGAAAAAGGTACACTCACTGTTGGAGACCCTGTTGTTGCCGGCATTACCTATGGTAAAGTCAAAGCGCTCTATAATGACAAAGGCAAAAAAGTTAAAAGTATAGGACCTTCTACAAGCGTTGAAATTGACGGCTTGGCAGAAGTACCGCAAGCTGGTGAGAAGATCTATGTCACACCAGACGAGAAAACAGCAAGATATATTGCAGATAAAAACGCGATTGCTTTCAGAGAGAAATCGCTTAATAAAAATGTCGGTATTACCCTCGAAGATCTCTTCTCCAAAATTAAAGAAGGCGAGATCAAGGAACTCAATATCATTATCAAAGCGGATGTACACGGTTCAGTTGAAGCCATTAAGCAGTCATTGCTCAAGCTTTCCAATGAAGAAGTACGGGTTAATATCATCCATGCCAACGTAGGTGCGATCTCAGAATCTGATGTCACCTTGGCATCTGCTTCCAGTGCCATCATCATCGGCTTTAATGTCAGACCGTCCAGCAACGTTCAGTACTTGGCGGAACAAGAGGGTGTTGACATCAGAACTTACCGAATTATTTACGATGCGATCAATGATGTTGAAGCTGCAATGACGGGGATGCTTGATCCAACCTTTAAAGAAGTTATTCTCGGCAGAATTCAAGTGCGTGCAACCTTTAAAGTGCCAAATGTCGGCACGATTGCAGGTGGCTATGTAACCAATGGCAAAGTAACGCGCAACGCGCAAGTACGTCTCATTCGCGAAGGGATTGTCGTCTTCGAAGGCAAGATTGCATCACTGAAACGCTTTAAAGACGATGTGAAAGAAGTGGCGCAAGGCTATGAATGCGGTATTGGTCTTGAAAGCTATAATGACTTGCAGGAAATGGATGAAATCGAAGCATTTGTAATGGAGGAAGTAAAGCGCGAAGGCCTTAAATAGGGACTTCGCCTTAAACCCTACAAGGCAGCAGAGGGACACTCAAATATTAGGAAAGAAGGTGGTCTGATGCCCAACCCTAGAATTCGGAGAATATCCGAAGAAGTTAAAAAAGTCGTAAGCCAGGCAATACTCTTTGGCATTAAAGATCCAAGAGTTTCAAAACTGGCATCTGTCACATATGTGGAAGTCACCAATGACTTGCGGTATGCAACGATTTATATCAGTTGCTTTGACCCCAATCACGACATACAGCTTACCATTGACGGGCTGAACAGTGCCAAGGGTTTTATCCGAAAAGAAATTGGCAAATCCATGAAACTTCACTATACACCGGAACCGATTTTTAAAATAGATCATTCAATCGAACACGGTATGCATATTAATGAGATCATTGGTCAGCTTAAAGCATCACATGCTATGGGACCAGATGAGACAGAAAACAGTGATGACACAGAAGCAATTTCGTCTGATGATGCAGTACTTGATGAAACAGATGAAATGCCTGATGAGCATGACGAATAACATGTTGGAGGCAGTCATGATTCAATATGAAGCATTCAAAGCATTCTTGACTGAACACAGCGGTGAAAAGGCGCTGATATTTCCGCATATTTCCCCTGATGGCGATACCATCGGCTCGGCAATCGGCATGCAGCATCTGTTGAAGACACAAGGTATTGAGGGGATCATCGTCATTAATGATGAGATCCCCTCAAATTTGACGTTTATAACAGAAAAGCTGCCAGCGGGAAGCATGATAAACACAAGTGAAGTGTCGGATCATTACAGCTTTGTGGTTGCAGTCGACTGCGGCGAACCAAAGCTCTTTGCAGACAGGGCATCACACATAACCGCAGGGATGACGCTCGTCAATATTGACCATCATTTTACAAATGAATCCTACGGTGATCTCAATATTGTTGAGGTTGATGCATCCTCTACAGGTGAACTGGTATGCAAAATTATTGAAGCGTGGGATGTGCCATTAAACGTGGCGGCTGCTGAAGCGCTCTATACGGCCATTGTTACAGATACCGGCAGTTTTCGGTACTCTAATACCAGACCTTATACATTCGAGGTGTGCTGCAGGCTCATGGCTTACGCGTTTGATTTTAATGCGCTGAATGTCGCATTGTTTCAAAACAAGCCATTTGAAAAGCTCAATCTGCTCAACCGTATTTTTGAAACCCTTAAGCGGTTTGCAGATGGCCGTGTTGCATTAGTGAAACTCGAAGATGCTTTGAAACGCGAACTGGCATATGATGATTACGATACGGATGGCGTGGTTGAATATGTGCGCGATATCGAAGGTGTTGAAGTCGTCATTTTTCTGAAAGCGACAGCCGAAGGCAATGTGAAGGGATCACTACGTGCTAAAAATACATTTGATGTCAGTGCAATTGCCAAACACTTTGGCGGCGGCGGTCATATTAAGGCGGCCGGTTTTACGTCGTCACTTTCAATGGCAGAACTTGAAACATTAATTGTCGAACGCGTCTGCGCACAAATGGAGGCATCAAAAGCATGATTAATGGTGTGATCGTCATCAACAAACCACAGCATATGACGTCGTTTGACGTCGTATCGCGTATGCGGCGTATTTTAAATCAAAAAAAAATCGGACACACGGGGACACTGGATCCAATGGCGACAGGCGTTTTGCCCATCTGTATCGGCGATGCCACAAAAATTGTTGATTTTTTAATGGATCGTACGAAAACCTATGTTTGTGAAATGAAACTGGGTGAGGCGACAGATACAGGCGACCAATGGGGAAGTGTCATTGATGCAGCACCTGTGCCGTCAGTTGACTTAGATGTCGTACGGGAAACAGTCGGGCAGTTTATCGGAGAGATAGAACAAATTCCGCCGATGTACAGCGCGATAAAGATCAATGGCAGAAAACTTGTTGACTTGGCGCGTCAGGGTGTTGAAATCGAACGTCAGCCAAGAAAGATAACGATTTACAGTATTCATGATTTGACATTTGACCGTGATAAAATCGGTTTTACGGTCAAGTGCTCAAAGGGGACCTATGTCAGAACACTTTGTGAAGATATTGCAAAAGCACTGGGAACACTCGGACATATGACGGCGTTGACGCGAACCAGTTCAGAACCGTTCACCATGGACATGGCAGTTTCGCTGGAACAGCTCGAGGCTGAAGGGGCGGCCGCGCATCTGGTGAGTATTGAAACGGCATTGGTGCATTTTCCGGTCTTTGCAGTTGAACTGGATGAACAGCATCGGAAAATGTTGGACAATGGTGTTAAATTTGATTTAAAGGCCTTTGCAGATCCTTGTTTTTCAGGTGCCGAGGTGGGTATGAATCCTTCATCAGTGTCTGAATCCTTTTATCGACTCTATGTTAATCATGATTTTTATGGCATCTGCATGGATTCCGCGGGGAAGCGAATACTGAAAAAGCGATTTGACGATTGATGGCCGCTTGGCATGACATCAATGGGCAATAAATAGTTGGAACAGAAAGATCAAGGGTAGAAAGACGATGAAAATTTTTTTTGATATAGAAGAAATTGAACCGATTGAAGCGGGAACATCTGTTGCGCTGGGAACGTTTGACGGTCTTCATATCGGTCATATTGAAGTGCTGAATCGCATGAAACGCGTTGCAGAGGACAAGGGCCTCAAATCCTTTGTCTATACATTTTCAAATCATCCGAGAGAATTGCTGTCGCCAGACAATGTCCCACCAAAAATTATGGATGTCGAAGAAAAAGTACAGATTTTTACAAGACTCGATTTTGACTATCTTGCACTGGTCAAATTTGATATGGCGCAGCTTTCCATCGAACCGGAGGATTTTATTGAAAAAATTCTGGTAGGGCTTTTAAATATGAAACACCTGACCGTTGGCTACGATTTTCACTTTGGCCTCAAAGGGCGCGGCAATGTCGAAATGTTAAAAGCATTTGCTGAACAATATGGCTACACATACGAAATTGTCAAACCGATTATGAAAAACGATATACGCGTTTCTTCAACGCTGATTCGAGAGCTTTTAATCGAAGGGAAAATTGAAGAGGCCAATTATTACCTCGGCAGACGCCATTTTGTAAAAGGTGTTGTCGTCCGCAGCAAGGGGCTTGGCAGAACCATTAACTTTGCCACGGCCAATCTGCGCATAAAGGAAAATATCAGCACCATAAAATCTGGCGTCTACATTACTGAAACCATTTTACGCGGTCAAAAATATCGCAGTGTTACCAATGTTGGCACAAATCCGACGTTTAATCAGAAGGGCATTCATCTTGAAACACATATTGTGGGGATTGACCGAGATCTGTATGATGAAGTGATTGAAGTTAACTTTATCAAACGCTTAAGAGATGAAATGAAATTTGATTCAGTGGATGCACTCGTCGAAGCGATGCAAAATGACTACCGCAACATGATGGCTTATTTTGACGCAGAATAAACTTTACAACCGTACAATGACATGGTATAATCGAAATGTTCTGGACCAAGACTTTGTGATACGAAACTCCGACGGTCACTCGGTTTTAGGTTAAATATTAAAAAGGAGAAGTAAAATGACTAAAGATCAAAAACAAGAAATTATTGAAAAGTTTAAGACACATCCAACGGACACTGGTTCACCGGAAGTGCAAATCGCAATATTGACATTCAGAATCAATGAGCTGAACGGTCACTTATCTATTCATAAGAAAGACCACCACTCAAGAAGAGGTCTTCTCAAAATGGTTGGTAAACGCAGAAACCTGCTTGGTTATCTGAAAGACAACAACCTCGAGAAATACAGAGCGCTTATTGCAGAACTCAACCTCAGAAAATAGTATTGTCGATGGTAAAGACAGGCTTTTAAGCCTGTCTTTTTTAAAGCGCGAAAGTCGCTGCCCAATGAAATGACAGTGGCGGCAAAAGGCATACATTATAGATTCGTGCTTTATATTTTGTTGTAAATTTAGTATAATAAACAATAGGGGTCAACCCTAGACAGGATCCGAGAATTTATCTTGACATCCTACTTATTTGAAGTGAGTCCTCATGTTTGTACCGTTTTATTAGCAGACGACGGCATTGATGATGGCTGATTTGAAATAAGTAGGATAAATTCTGTGTGATAATGTCAATACAAATTAGCTAGGAGGCATTATGATTAACGAAGTAAAAACTTTTGAAACGCAGATTGCCGGCAGACCTTTTAAGGTTGAAATCGGTAAAATCGGTAATTTGGCAAATGGCTCAGCATTGATTAGCTATGGTGAAACCATGGTACTTATTACAGCTGTCGCTTCTAAAAAACCGAGAAAAGGCGTTGACTTTTTTCCATTAAGTGTAGAGTTTGAAGAAAAGCTCTATTCAGTTGGCAAGATACCAGGCGGCTTTATCAAACGTGAAGGCCGTCCTTCTGAGCGTGCTGTGTTAACGGCGCGTTTGATCGATAGACCTATTCGACCGCTTTTCCCAGACGGCATGAAGAATGATGTGCAGGTAACGGCAACGGTTATGTCAGTAGATCAAAACTGTACACCGGATACAGTGGCAATGAACGGTGCATCGATTGCACTTGGTATTTCAGATATTCCATTTAACGGACCGGCAGCTGCCGTTGTCGTGGGTTATGTCGATGGCGAACTCGTTATCAACCCAACGGTTGAACAAGCTGAAAAATCAACATTGCACCTCGTCGTTTCCGGGACGAAAGAAGCCGTTGTCATGGTTGAAGCGGGGGCAAATATTCTCCCTGAAAGCGTTATGCTTGAAGCAATCATGTATGGCCATGCTGAAATTCAACGCATTTGCCAATTTATTGAAGACATCATTGCAGAAGTCGGCAAGGCTAAATTTGAAGTCATTTTACCTGAAAAAGATGATGCTTATGAGCAGGAAATTTTAGCATTCCTCGCTGAGAAAATGAATGAAGCCGTTCGTATTCCAGGAAAACATGAACGCAATGACGCATTGGATGAATTGCAGTCCGCATTAATTGAACACTTTAGCGAAACGCATCCTGACGATGAAGATTTCCTGAAAGATCAATTTAAAGCGGTTGAAAAAGATATTGTCAGAAAAATGATTATCAATGAAGGTGTTAGACCAGATGGCCGCGGCATTAAAGACATTCGTCCTGTGTCATGTGAAATAGGTCTGTTACCAAGAACACACGGTTCAGGACTCTTTACACGCGGTTTAACGCAAGCGCTGACCATTACAACACTTGGTGCGCTCGGTGAATCACAGCGTATTGACGGACTTGGTCTGGAAGATACAAAACGCTACATGCATCATTACAACTTCCCACCGTTCTCCGTAGGTGAAGTTGGCATCAACAGAACCAATCGCCGTGCAATTGGCCATGGTGCCCTTGGCGAACGTGCACTGCTGCCGGTCATCCCATCAGAAGCGGATTTCCCTTATACCATTCGACTGGTATCAGAAGTCGTCACATGCAACGGTTCCAGTTCACAGGCTAGTATTTGCGGCAGCACGCTGTCACTGCTTGACGCCGGTGTACCGATTAAAGATTCGGTTGCCGGGATTGCCATGGGACTTATTCAGGAAAACAATGAAATTGCGATCCTAAGTGATATCCAAGGCATGGAAGATGCACTTGGCGATATGGACTTTAAAGTAGCCGGTACAAAAGATGGTATCACAGCACTTCAAATGGACATTAAAGTCGATGGTCTCGACAAAGCACTTTTAGAAAGAGCGCTTGAGCAAGCGAGAGTTGGACGTCTGTTTATCCTTGGCAAAATGGCTGAGGTTATTGACACGCCAAAACCGGATCTTTCACAGTATGCGCCGCGTGTCTTCAAGATCAGCATCAATCCTGATAAGATCAGAGATGTTATTGGACCGGGCGGAAAAGTCATTACGAAAATCACATCGGAATTCAATGTTAAAATTGATATTGAAGATGATGGTACGGTACTGATTACGGCAAATGACGGCATTGGCGGACAAAAGGCGCTTGAGGAAATCGAAGCGATAACGCAAGATGCCAAAGTCGGTCAAGTTTTCACAGGCAAAGTATCGCGTCTGATGAAATTTGGTGCTTTTGTCGACCTAGGTCACGGTAAAGAAGGACTCGTCCACATTTCGCAAATTGATACAAAACGCATTGCGAAAGTTGAAGATGTCTTGAATATCGGTGATGAAGTCACGGTTAAAATCATTGAAATTGATGACCAAGGCCGCATTAACTTATCGCGTAAAGCTTTGCTTGAAAACAATAAAGACGCATAAATCAATCGATGCGTCTATGACGCAACTATTTGATGAATGAAGTTATGACATGCATTTCGTAAAGATAATACTCGCATCCCTGCGGCTATTATCTTTCTTATGTTATAATACTTTTATGGGAACGATTTAGTCGTTTCCATCATAAAAGACAGAACGCATAATTGAGGTGAAAGATTGCATTCAAAAATACAGCTTAATAACGGCGTTACCGTCGTTTATCAGACACTGGAGGGATATCAGTCCGTTAGTGTTGGCGCATGGATCAAAACGGGTTCCATTCATGAAACCAATGAAAACAACGGTGTTTCTCATTTTATTGAACATATGCTTTTCAAGGGGACGACATCGCATTCGACTTATGAGATCTCACAAATTATTGATGATCTCGGCGGTGAGATCAATGCGTTTACAGCGAAAGACTGCACCTGTTTTTACACGAAACTGTTGAGTAACGATCTAGAGACGGGGATTGAACTGCTGGCAGATATGCTCGGACATTCCGTCTTTGATCCTGAGGCGATTGAAACAGAGCGCAATGTCATTATTGATGAAATCAATATGTATGAAGATTCGTCAGAAGATGTCGTCGATGATCTGTTGACCGCTTTAGTATTTGGTTCACATGCCATGGCGCTTCCCATTCTGGGAAACAAGGAATCGGTTAAAGGCCTGACGCGCGAACGCCTACTGGATTATTTTCATCGTTTTTATCAGCCAAGTGCCATGGTCATATCCGTTGCCGGTGCATTTGATGAAGCGAAAATGATTCAATTGATGGAAACATACTTTGGCAGTCTGGAAAATGACAGAGACCTTATCGTGCCGGAAGTTGAAGTGCCAACGATGAACTGGGGCTTTACCTGCAAGACAAAAGATGTAGAACAGGTTCAGGTATCCATTGATTTCCCGGGTATTTCCTATGAAGATGACCGCAATTATGAAATGATGCTGTTGAGCAATATCTTTGGCGGAACCAACAGTTCCATGCTGTTTCAGTCGGTCAGAGAACAGAACGGTCTTTCCTATGGCATTTATGCACAGCCTTCATTTTACGACTACGTTGGGACGCTGAATGTTACTTTTGGCGCTTCAAAAGAAAATCTAACGCAGACGCTAAACTGTATCGCAGAAGAAATCTGGAAACTTAGGAATAACGGCATCACAAAACAACAAATTGAAGCGGGGAAAGCACATCTAAAAGGAAGTTTTCTCTTGGGCTTAGAAGGTACAGATCATTACATGGATCTCATTGGTCGCATTGAACTCTTCAACCATTTGGAGAAGGATGTACCGACGATGATTGAAAAAATTGAGTCCATTACAGGGGAAACGCTGGATGAGCTAATCGAACTCTGCTTTGGGTCTGGGCACTGTGCCATGGCAGTTGTTGGCGATATTGAAGAAAGTGATGCAAAAGTTCATTATGATGAATTTGTCAGGCAACTGACAAGAGAATAGATGCTTTAGGAGGTATACATGAACGTTAAAATTGTCAATAAATCCAGCAATCCACTGCCTGAATATAAAACATCCGGCGCCTCTGGGATGGATTTACTTGCCGATAACGATGTGGCAATAACGCTTTTGCCAATGCAGCGCACCCTTGTGCCAACGGGCTTATTCGTCGCCATTCCAAATGGTTATGAAGGTCAAGTCCGCGCACGCAGTGGGTTATCCATTAAAAATGGCATTACACTGGTGAATTGTGTGGGCACCATTGACAGCGACTACCGCGGAGAACTAAAAATACCGGTAATCAATTTGGGTGATGCGCCTTTTGTCATTGAAAGGGGCGACCGCATTGCACAGCTGATTATTACAAAATATGAAACCGTCGCTTGGGAAGAAGCTGATTCCATTGATGATACCGAAAGGGGCATTGGTGGCTTTGGTTCAACAGGCGTGTAGAGGCGCTCATGGATATTGTCATTCAAAAATATGGCGGCACATCTGTCGCGACAGATGCCGGACGACGTGTTATTGCTGAAAATGCAAAACATTGCTTGGAACATGACGAAGTACCTGTTGTCGTCGTATCGGCGATGGGGCGAAAGGGTGCGCCTTATGCCACGGATTCGTTAATTGAGATGTACCGTGCGATTTATGACGAGGAAGCTTCACCGGATCTCGATCTTCTTATGAGTTGTGGCGAAGTGATGTCTGCGGCGCTGATTGCCAATACACTGAGAAGTGAAGGCATGTCATCACGTGCAGTAAGTGGTGCTCAGCTCGGTATTATAACGGATAATCAGTATGGCAGTGCCAAGGTCATTCGCACAGATGCGACAAAACTCCTTCGCGCTGTCAACGACTATGATGTGCTCGTGTTGACTGGCTTTCAAGGTGTTTCGGAAAGCGGCTGCGTTACGACACTTGGCCGAGGCGGTTCAGATGCCACAGCGGTTATTGTCGGCGAAATGTTGAAAGCTGTTCGCGTTGAAATCTATACAGATGTGGATGGCGTCATGACGGCAGATCCGCGATATGTCTCAGGCGCCAAGGTTCTCGACCAAATAAGCTATGAAGAAGTCTATCAAATGGCGCTTGACGGTGCAAGAGTGATTGATTCAAAGGCAATTGCTGTCGCCAAGCGCGCCAAGATGGAGCTCTGGGTTAAGAATACGTTTTCTAAATCGCCGGGAACGCGCATCTTTGTCGATGCAGATCGATCACAGCCCTCTATGGTAACGGCGATAGCGCACCTAAACGGAATCGCACAGTTTCGCATCTCACATCAAGGAGATGAACTGGCTTTTGACAGGTTATTGGATCGATTGGCGGACAATGGCATTTCAATTGACCTCATTAACTTCCTGCCGAATGAAAAATTTTTTACCGTCCCCATGCAATATGTTAAAATAATTACCGCAATAGCTGCTGAGGGCGGCATGATGTATACAATTGTTGAAGACTGTTCCAAAATAACCATTATCGGGCCGGGGATACACGGTGTGCCGGGCGTTATGCGCCGTGTCGTCAAAGCGCTTCACAGTGCTGGTGTAGAAATTCTCCAGACTTCTGATTCCTATACGACCATTGCCTGTCTGATAGAGCAGAAACACTTGCAGAAAGCACTGCCCGTGTTGCATGAGACATTTGATTTAAGTTTGTAAACCGAAAACGGTGTCATAATAAGTGAGGTGATAGTTTGGCGTCATCACAAAAAAACACGCAAAAGAAAAAACAGCCTGCGAAGACAAAGACGACAACGGCTCGAAAAACGAGTCCTAAAAAGCCGAGTGCGCAGGAACTGGCTAGAAATTATAAAATTCGTTATGAGCTAAAAATGCTTGGACTTATCTTTTTTACATTACTTTCATTGGTTGGGCTTTATACAGAAGTCGTTGGCATTGTCGGCGATGCGTTTAGAACGGTGTATTTGGGATTGTTTTCCTACTTAGGCTATGTTATGCCATTCTTTATTTTCGCCTATGTCTTTATTGGGCTCAACCGGAATTTAAAGCCTGCCAGATTAAGGCTCAACATTGCCGTAACGCTCTTGCTTTTAGCGGGGACGTTAATTTCGACGCTCTCAGCTTATGGCGGTGCTGCTCGAAATCAGCTCCTCGCCATTGAGGCGCCGCTCACAGGGGATGCGATAAAGCTATTCTTTGCCGGCGGTCTGTTGCATAAAACCGGCGGCGTCATAGGCAATTTGCTGACCATTGGCGCTTTGAAGCTTATTGGAATCGTCGGCGTCTATCTTTTGATTCTCGTGATGTGCATTGCGTCCTTTATGATTTGGACAAAGATCTCAATTCAGGATTTATGGGAGCTTCGCCGCAGGGAAACCATGGAAAAACGTGCGATGCAGGCGATTATTGAAGCAGCGCTGGATGTGCCGCAGGAAGATGGCGACTCGCAGGGCAACGTGCAAAAAAACAATCGGCAAGCAGCCAAATCGCGTGAGCCGGAACCGCATTTTTTATCGACGCTTGACGCAATGCGCCAAGTAAACCGCAAGAAGCACATTAAGAGCTTTGATTATGATACTTACGAGCAAATGGAGAAAGCGGGTTCAGAACCTGTCGCAGCCGAAGTACCGACAGAAGCAGCAGTTATGGATCTCGTGAATAAGGCACCGTCTGTACAAAGGGATGCAAGTGAAAAGACCGCGGCAAGCGCTCGCACACATGCCTCTGCAGAGGTGGTACATCCTGAGCCGCCGGCTTCCGAGCATTCAAAAGATGATATTACTTTTTACGACGGTCAGCGAAAACCTGTAAAAGAAGCATCTGTGGTTAAGGAAGAAACACGTGAAAAAATAAAGGAAAAAGACATCGCACCTGAGACGCGGCAAGCTGTTAATGATGAGATCAGACAGTCACAGGAAAAGAAAATAAAACATTATGAACTGCCGCCGCTGACGTTATTGAAAGAAGTGAGCAATGCGAAGAGCGGCGATGACAAACAGGAATATTTGGACAAAGCACGACTTTTGGAAGAAACACTTAATAATTTCAACGTTGATGCAAAAGTTATTTCAGTTAAAAAAGGACCGTCGATTACCATGTTCGAAGTTCAGCCAAGTCCCGGTGTGAAGGTCAGCAAAATTGTCGGGTTGAGTGATGATATCGCTTTGAATTTGGCGACAAGTCAAGTTCGAATTGCACCTATTCAGGGCAAAGCGGCCATCGGTATTGAAATCCCCAATAAGACGACGACCATGGTGACGATCAAAGAAGTATTGAGTTCTCCAGATTTTCGTCAGCAAAAATCAAAACTTACCATTGGGCTCGGAAAGGATATCAGCGGCAATCCCATTATTGGGGATTTATCGAGCATGCCGCATCTGCTGATTGCAGGTGCCACCGGGTCGGGTAAGTCGGTTTGTGTCAATACGATTATCTCCAGTATACTATTTCATGCGACACCAGATGAAGTCAAATTCTTAATGATCGATCCAAAAGTAGTCGAATTAAGCAACTATAACGGTATTCCGCATTTGATTCTGCCGGTTGTCACCGATGCGAAAAAGGCATCCATTGCATTGAGCTGGGCAGTCAACGAAATGACACGGCGCTATAAGCTCTTTGCTGAGACGAGTGTGCGTGACATGAAAGGCTACAATAAGAAGGTTGAAGGAACAGAAGAGGAACATCTGCCGCAAATAGTCGTCATCATTGATGAGCTTGCCGATTTGATGATGGTTGCACCTAATCAGGTTGAAGATGCGATTTGTCGTCTGGCGCAAATGGCGCGTGCAGCGGGCATCCACCTTATTGTCGCAACACAGCGGCCTTCTGTTGACGTCATAACGGGACTAATCAAGGCTAACATACCATCTAGAATTGCCTTTTCGGTATCTTCAGCTGTTGACTCAAGAACCATTATTGACATGGGTGGTGCAGAGAAACTGCTGGGGAAAGGGGATATGCTCTATTACCCAGTTGGCGCGCCAAAGCCAAAAAGAGCGCAGGGCGCCTTTATGTCAGATGAAGAAGTTGAAGCCGTCGTGACATTTATTAAACAACAGACGGAAGAAGTGAACTACAACGAATCGATACTGGATGACATTAAAACGGCAACCGCAGCACCGACAGACGATGCAGATGAATATTTGGAAGATGCCATTAACTTTGCAATCGATACGGGACAGGCATCTGCATCGATGATGCAAAGACGCTTTAGAGTCGGTTATAACCGCGCTGCACGATTGATCGAATCCATGGAAGAACGCGGCATTGTGGGGCCGCCAAACGGCAGTAAACCAAGAGAAGTGCTCATAACGCGTTCAGCGTACAATGCAGAGACAATGGAAGAGCCTGCAGCTGGGGACGACGCACAAAGTGACAGCATTGATTAAGGGCTGATCAAGGTACATTTGAAATAAATGACCAAAAAAAGAAAGAGGCATGCATGAAAAGTATTTATATAGAGACGCTGGGCTGTTCAAAAAATCAAGTAGACACGGAGACCATGCTGGGCATTTTAGATGATGCATATCTTTTGGCTGAAACACCGGAAGCGGCAGAGATTATCATCGTGAATACCTGTTCGTTTATTCACGATGCGCAGGATGAGTCCGTTGAAACAATTTTGGCATTTGCAGGTCTAAAAGAAAGCGGACGCTGTGAAAAGCTCATTGTTACAGGTTGCCTGTCACAGCGTTTTCCGGAAGCGCTGCTGTCTGAAATTCCAGCAGTTGATGCAATCGTTGGAACGGGAAATTTCTATAAGATTTTAGAGGTCGTCAATGCACTTGAAGAGGGTTCAGATCAGCGCGTGTTTATCGAAAGTGTCGACCTTGTCATCCCAGAGAATTTGCCTCGTATTCTGACATCGCCGTCTCACTATGCCTATATCAAAATAGCAGAGGGCTGTGACAACCGCTGTACTTATTGTATTATTCCACAGCTTCGCGGCAAATACCGTTCCCGTGAAATGGCAGATATCATTAGCGAAGTTGAAGATTTTGTCAGATACGGCGTTCGTGAAATAATCCTGATTGCACAGGATACGAGCCGTTACGGCATCGATTTGTACGGCGAATCAAAACTCGATGAACTCTTGACAAAATTGAATGCAATTGAAGGTCTTAAATGGATAAGGGTTCAGTATTCCTACCCGGATATACTGGATGACAGACTGCTTGAGGGCTTTTTTAAAAACGATAAAGTGGTAAACTATTTCGACATGCCTATTCAGCACGCCAGCAACGCTGTGCTCAAACGGATGAATCGCCGCACGACATTAGAAGCGATGACCTCTCTTATCGGAAAAATTAGAGCGCGAGATGAAAATGCAGTTATTCGTACGACGATTATCGTCGGTTTTCCCGGTGAAACAGAGGAAGACTTTAAAACACTGCTTGATTTTGTCGCCGAAACAAAATTCGATCGGCTTGGCGCATTCACCTATTCAAACGAAGAGGGAACCGCAGCATATCGTTTGCCGGATCAAATTGACGAAACGATTAAAGAAGATCGAAAAGACAGGCTGATGGCAAAGCAAATGGTCATATCCGAACAGCTGAGTTTATCAAAAATAGGTAAAACTTTTGAAGTAGTAGTTGAAGAAATTGCAGAAGAAGGTAAGATATTAGTAGGGAGAAGTGCATATGATTCTCCTGAGATCGATGGCGTCGTCTATATTCATACGACACTGCCCCTTGCCATGGGCAGTTTTGTAAAGGTCTATATCACAGATGCCTTAGAATACGATTTAATAGGAGTGATCGCTGATGAATATTGCCAATAAACTGACGCTGCTGCGCGTTATCATGATTCCGTTCTTTATGTACTTTTTACTAAATTCCCATTTGACCATTGCACTTATTCTCTTTTGTATTGCATCATTTACGGATTTTTTAGACGGTCATTTGGCGCGCAGTATGAACCTGATTACGAATTTTGGAAAATTTATGGACCCGCTTGCGGATAAGCTATTGGTCACATCTGCACTTCTGGGATTTGTCGAACTCGGCAGTTTGAGCTCGTGGGTGGTTATGATTATCATTGCAAGAGAGTTTATCGTCAGCATTTTCAGAGCAATTGCCGCTTCGGAGGGAATTGTGATAGCTGCCAGCTGGTGGGGAAAGAGCAAGACGATTTCTCAAATGATTATGATCATTATTATGCTTCTTAACAATTACCCATTTGAATTAATTGGATTGCCGATGGATCAAATTTTTGTCTGGATTGCAACGGCACTGACGATTATTTCAGGTGCTGACTACATTATTAAAAACAAACAAGTCCTTAAATAAAAGCAGCGGTTAACATAAATGTATTATGTTAACCGCTTTTGACAAAGGCACTGATTTGTCAAATGATTGCTTGACCATATAACATTTGACGTCATTTTTTGAAAAACGAGGAGGCAATATATGATTGCAGGCATTTTAGCTGTTGGCACAGAATTGCTCATGGGGCAAACGGTCAATACCAATGCGACATTTTTAAGTGAACAGTTAAATCACATGGGCATTAGCGTTTATTATCACATGACGGTCGGGGATAATAGAGAACGCATGAAAGCACTTTTTAATCAGCTGCTGGATGAATGTGATATCGTTTTTACAACTGGCGGACTTGGACCGACGCAGGATGATATAACAAAAGAAGTGGTTGCAGAAGCACTCGGCCTTGAAATGATTTATGACGAACACAGCATGCAACGGATTCGTGAACGGTTTAAACTTTACAATCGTAAAATGACTGACAGCAATGTGAGACAGGCCTATTTTCCAAAGGACGCGATCATTCTTGACAATGACGAAGGGACAGCGCCGGCATGTATCGTGGAAGTACCTTCTCGCGGTAAAACTGTCTACGTATTGCCTGGACCGCCTAGAGAAATGAAGCATATTTTTAACCGTCATATGATCAATGATTTGTTAACCAGAAATCAGATGAAAATGCACTCGGTCTATTTGAGTGTCTATGATTTAGGTGAATCTTCAACTGAGGATAGACTGCTGGATCTGATAGACCGCCAAACTGACCCGACGATTGCAACTTATGCAGGTGAGGGTAAAGTGCTGGTACGCGTTACCTCTTTTAATAAAGATGAGAAACATGCGCAAACAGCCGTTCGCGATATGGTTGAAACCATAAAAGAAAGAATTGGCGAATTTATCGTCTCTGAAAATGGCGAAGACATTAACGATGTTATTGTCAACCGAATGACGGCACTAAAACAGACGATTGCCTTTGCTGAATCGTGCACAGGCGGCAAACTTGCAGATGCGCTGATAAAAGTGCCCGGTGCGTCACAAGTTGTTAACCGCGGTTATGTGACATACAGCAATGAAGCGAAAGTAGAAGACCTGCACGTTTCTGAGGAAACGCTAAAACGCTTTGGCGCTGTTAGCCATGAAACATGTCTGGAGATGGTCAAGGGGCTTAAACAGCGTACAAATGCGGATCTTTGCGTTTCCATTACGGGCATAGCAGGGCCGGATGGCGGAACAGATGAAAAGCCCGTTGGTCTCGTCTACATTGGCATCAGTTACAACGGACAGACTTACACACTTGAAAACAGATTTAGAGGCAATCGCAGCATGATTCGTCAGCGTGCGATGAACACGACGTTAAAACTGATTTATGATCTCGTTAAAGAAGCTTAGAAGCTTTCGCTTTAGATAAGTTTGGTAGCGATCGCGTTGAAGATTGGCGTGTTGCATCGCGGTATAAGGATTGACAAGCAGAATAAGACGACACTTGGTTTACGTAATTATATTATGTCAACCGAACGCGTGTTGGCAATACAGTCCATTCGAATAAATGTAAAAAAATAACAATTTAAGGGTGAAATAGCTTTGCATCCTATTCAAGTTATGTTATAATAAAACAGAACAAACGTTCTGATACGGTTATTCAAATACAATAAGGCGGTGACGAGATGAATGATAAGCAAAAAGCACTTGAAAGTGTTCTTGGACAAATAGAAAAGCAATTTGGCAAAGGCTCTATTATGAAGTTGGGGGATGAGTCTGCAAAGATTAATATTGAAAGTATTCCTACGGGATCGCTTGATTTAGATATAGCCCTTGGGGTTGGTGGTATTCCCAAAGGTCGGATTGTAGAGATCTATGGCCCAGAATCATCCGGTAAGACAACGGTGACGCTGCACATGATTGCAGAAGCGCAAAGGCGCGGCGGCGTTGCAGCATTTATTGATGCAGAGCATGCATTGGATCCTTCTTATGCGCAGAGGATCGGCGTAGATATTGATGAGCTCATTGTTTCACAGCCGGATACAGGTGAGCAAGCACTTGAAATTGTCGATGCACTGGTAAGAAGCGGTGCCATTGATATTGTCGTTGTTGACTCTGTTGCCGCTTTGGTGCCAAAAGCAGAGATCTCAGGTGAGATGGGCGATTCGCACATGGGGCTCCAAGCGCGTCTTATGTCGCAAGCGCTTCGAAAACTCACGGGGATTATCAATAAGTCTCAGTGTACCGTTATTTTTATTAATCAGCTACGAATGAAAATCGGCGTTATGTTCGGCAACCCTGAAACGACAACGGGTGGTAATGCGCTTAAGTTCTATGCATCGGTTCGATTGGACGTTCGCCGAATTGATTCGATTAAAAAGGATGCTGAAATTATTGGCAACAGAACGCGTGTGAAAGTTGTTAAAAATAAAGTGGCACCACCTTTTAAACAGGCAGAGTTTGATATCATGTACGGAGAAGGCATTTCTAAAACCGGGAGTATTCTGGATGCTGCAACCAACGCAGACATCGTTAAAAAATCAGGATCATGGTACAGCTATGAAGGCAATAAAATCGGACAGGGACGTGAGAATGCAAAAGAATATCTCTCACAAAACCCAGATATTTGCGATGAGATTGATGCAGCGGTAAGAGCATTTTACAGTTTGCCTGGCAGCAGTCAAAAACAAGAAACTGAAAATGCATAAGAAATTCGTGAAACTTAGTGAAATGGACGTCATCGTGTGTGTCGTATCTTGACAGTTACACAAAAAAATTATAAAATTATTATATAAGTGTATCTAAATTATACGCTTTGTATTATTCATAAGAGACCAGTTTAACTGGTCTTATCATTTACGCAAGGAGGTGAACGATATAAACGTACCAGTCATAATAGCGATAGCGATTGGCGTTGCTTTTTCTGCGGTTGGCTTTGGCATTGGGTATGTCTTCCGTAAGAGTACAGCAGAGAAGGAAATTCTCAGTGCTGAATTCAAAGCGAAGGAGATCATAGCTGAGGCAAGTAAGTCAGCGGAATCCGTTAAAAAAGAAAAGATTCTCGAAGCGAAAGAAGAAGCATTGCAAATTCGCAAAGAGATTGATAAAGAAACAAAGGATCGACGCGTAGAAATTCAAAAACTGGAACGTAGAAATCTTCAAAAAGAAGAATTGTTGGATAAAAAATCAGCAAACTTGGAATCCAAGGAAGAAAAATTAAATCATAAGATTAAGCTTGTTGAAAATAAGCAAACTGAAGTTGAAGAACTATACGGTAAGCAAGTTAGTGAATTAGAGCGTATATCAAGTCTAACAGTTGATGAAGCGAAAGCTCAATTATTGGCAGACGTTGAAAAAGAAGTCAAACACGATTCTGTCGTTCTCATTAAAGACATTGAGAACAAGGCGAAGGAAGAGGCGAACAAGAAGGCAAAGGATATATTAGCCTATGCAATTCAGAAGTGCGCAGCTGACTACGTTGCAGAAAGTACAGTATCTCTGGTTAATTTACCTAATGATGAAATGAAAGGTCGTATCATCGGTCGAGAGGGTCGTAATATTAGAGCACTCGAGACATTAACAGGTGTCGATCTCATCATTGATGATACACCAGAAGCAGTTATTTTGTCCTCATTTGATCCAATTAGAAGAGAAATTGCAAGATTAGCACTTGAAAAATTGATTATCGACGGTAGAATTCATCCGGCTCGCATAGAAGAAATGGTTGAAAAATCTCGTAAAGAAGTCGATCAAATCATTAAAACTGAGGGCGAGAATGCAACCTTCGATGTTGGTATTCACAATCTGCACCCAGAACTCATTAAACTTTTGGGCCGATTAAGATTCAGAACGAGTTATGGACAGAATGTATTAAAGCATGCTATAGAAGTGGCACATTTGGCCGGGTTAATGGCATCGGAATTAGGTGCTGATGTAAAAGTGGCTAAACGAGCGGGGTTATTACATGATATCGGTAAAGCTGTTGACCATGATCTCGAGGGGACGCATATCGAACTCGGTATGCAAATTTTAAGAAAGTATCGTGAGTCAAAAGCCGTCATTCATGCAATGAGCACACATCACGGCGATTATGAACCTGAAAGTATTGAAGCAATTCTTGTAACTGCAGCAGATGCATTATCCGCAGCAAGACCAGGGGCAAGACGCGAAACCTTAGACACATATATCAAGAGGTTGGAAGCGCTTGAAAACATTGCGAATAGCTATGAGGGTGTAGAAAAATCGTTTGCGATTCAAGCAGGGAGAGAAGTTAGGGTTGTTGTCTTACCTGAAAAAGTTGATGATGATAGTATGTTCTTGTTAGCAAGAGAAATCAGCAAGAAAATTGAAGCAGATCTCGATTATCCTGGACAAATCAAGGTGCATATCATCCGAGAATCCAGAGTTACAGATTATGCTAAATAATGTTATAGAATAAAACAATCATGGATGCAAGAAGAATTCAGAAATGGATTCTTCTTTTTAATTTTTGGAAAAGGTTAATGCAGATTAATAAGCTTTGCGAAGAATCTATCTGCAATGTGGTCTAATCGTTTGATAGAACCCAATAAAACCCAATAGATCCCAATAGAATCCAATAGAATTCTATAGAATCTTATAGAATCTTATAGAACGATTTAGCCATGAAATGGCATAAGGTGTTTAGACGTATCATCAAATGATTTACAAAGACTGCAAATCATGGAACCTTTGATGTTTAATGTTTATAAAAAAAAACCTAGGGTATCTATGCTACATAATCTACATCGTTGCACTGATGTGGGGATCATTGTGATGATATGAATACGATCATGCGACGATTAGTACGACACCTGCTTCTGGAGAAAAAAGTAGCAAGGGGAAAAGTTGTAACAGAACTTATGGTAGAAGGTACAGTAAGAGATAATGAAGGAGGCATGTAGAGATGGAAGTATTAAAAGTTTCGTCGAAATCTAATCCAAATTCCGTTGCTGGCGCACTTGCCGGTGTCATTCGTGAACACGGCAGTGCAGAAATTCAAGCAGTTGGGGCAGGTGCAATTAATCAAGCGATTAAAGCGATTGCGATTGCAAGAGGGTTTGTATCGCCATCGGGCATTGACTTAGTGTGTGTGCCGGCATTTGCCGATATTGTCATTGACGGTGAAGAAAGGACAGCGATAAAGTTAATTATCCAACCGCGGTAAGCGATCAGAAGACCATGCCTACAAAGCGATGATGATTGTAAAGGATCATGATCACAAAGGGTTAATGCGCACTGCAATTTAATTGTTGCCGGGGTGGAATAAGAAACAGGATAATAAAACAAAATAACTAACAGGCTAACAAAAAAACGGTTTACAAATAATGATTTTAATGAAATTGCATCATTACTTTTCGTTGATCCTACACGACAAACGGTTAAATTTTGTATGATGAAAATCGTATCGACTGTTGTGAATGGATTAAAAATTGGATGATGCAATTTCCTCATTTAATAAATTGAGATACAGATTGAGATACAGATTGAGATACAGATTGAGAAATAGATTGTGATATAGAATGTGATATAGAATGTGATATAGATTTGTGATATAGTTTGTGATTACAGATAGAGGGCTGAATAATCAGCACCCTTTATTTTTTTGCTTAAAGCTAAAGCTTTGAACTGCGATGTGGGTGATTTTTGCAGTATGATTGGCATAACGTTGTTGAACTTAAAATCAATATATATTATAATAGTTTTGGCGTTATATTATCTTTGATTAATGAAATAAATGTTCGTTATGTTACGAATAATATGGAGGAATATATCATGAATAATTACCAAAACCCGCTAATTGAACGTTACTCAAGTCAGGAAATGCTGCATATTTTTTCACCGCAGAAAAAGTTTTCAACATGGCGCAAATTATGGATCGCCTTGGCAGAGTCTGAGCAAGCGTTGGGTTTAAATATTACCGATGAGCAAATTGAAGAGATGAAGGCGAATGTTGATAAGATTGACTTCGAGAGAGCGGCTGCCTTTGAAGCAAAACTGCGACATGATGTCATGGCGCACGTTCATACTTTTGGTGAGCAATGTCCAAAGGCTATGCCCATTATTCATCTTGGTGCTACCAGCGCTTTTGTAGGTGATAACACGGATATTATCGTCATGAGAGAAGCACTCTATGTTATACAGAAGAAGATTGCGATCTTAATTGATAAACTCGCTGTATTTGCAGATACACACAAAGCGCTTCCAACACTTGGTTTTACACATTTTCAAGCAGCTCAGCTGACCACGGTTGGCAAACGCGCAACGCTTTGGATACAGGAATTGCTGCTGGATTATGAAGATGTTTCTTTTTTGATCTCACAGCTTAAACTCAGAGGCACAAAAGGGACTACAGGGACACAGGCTTCTTATTTAAACTTATTTGACGGCAATCATGAAAAAGTTGAAGCTCTTGATCAAATGGTGGCGACGAAAATGGGGTTTGAAGCGTCTTATCCGGTTACCGGCCAAACGTATACGCGAAAAATTGATGCAAAAGTACTTGGTGTATTGGCGGGTGTTGCTGCATCACTCCATAAAATGACGAATGATTTACGATTGCTGCAAAACCTAAAAGAGATTGAAGAACCTTTTGAAAAAAATCAAATTGGTTCATCAGCAATGGCCTATAAACGCAATCCGATGCGCAGCGAAAGAATTTCATCCCTTGCAAAATATGTTATCTCATTGAGCAGCAGCCCTCAATTGGTTGCATCTACACAATGGTTTGAACGGACACTGGATGACAGCGCCAATAAACGCTTGGCGATACCGGAAGGTTTCTTGGCAATTGATGCATGTTTGGATATTGCCAATAATGTTACAACTGGTATGGTCGTCTATGAAAAAATGATTGAACGCCATATTATGGCAGAGCTGCCGTTTATGATGACGGAGAATATCATTATGGAAGCGGTTAAAAAGGGCGGTGATCGTCAGGCGCTTCATGAAGCCATTCGTGTACACTCAATGGAAGCTGGCGCCAAGGTTAAAGTTGAGGGGCTGGAAAATGACCTTATTGACCGCATTGTCAATGACCCAATTTTCAAGCTGACAAAGGAAGATTTATCAGATCTTATGACACCAGCCGCTTATATTGGCAGATGCCCTGAACAAGTGGATTATTTCATCGAGCACTTTGTTACACCGATACGCAATCAGCATGCGGATGCTTTAAACAAAAACGTAACGCTGCGCGTATAGAGGGTGGTACGATGTCAGACAACGAAGGCGAATGCGACTTTCTCCTAGCCATATTGTCAATTGGCGGGCTTAGATGGGAAAAGTGTGTTTCATTCTCGATGTCTGACAACGACTTGGTTAAGAATTGATCTAATTGGTTCGTATCAGATCCTATCAGATCCTATTAATTCCTGTTATTCATACCTTCCGATTAACAATAAAGATAATTAATGCTTTACTTTATTGCGTTTTATGGTATAATTTTGTCTGTCTGTATAGTGTTTCCTTGGTACCCACTAAAAAAACAAGGGGTTGATTAATTTGTCAATAGAACGTTATAGTGTTATTGAGATGAAAAACCCCCGTGAAATGCTGCTGTTGAAAAGCAGACCATGTCATTGGGGGCTTTGTTCTTTTTGTGATTACATCAGTGATAATGATGTCAATGTGCAAGAGAACATTCGTATGAACAAAAAGGTTATAAAGCGTGTAACAGGTATACATCGTCAACTGGAAATTATTAATTCAGGCAGTTGCATGGAATTGCCAAATGAAACACTATCAGACATCCAAGCCATCGTAACAGAAAAAGCCATTGAAAAACTGTATTTTGAAGCGCATTATCAGTACAAGCATGAACTGGAAGCATTTCGAAAGCGTTTTACAGTACCCATTGTCTTTAAAACGGGTATTGAGACATTCGATGATGATTTTCGGAATAAGGTGCTAAAAAAGGGTGTCTTTTTTAATGCACCAAATGACGTGGCATCGCATTTTGAAAGTATTTGTCTGCTGGTCGGTATTCAAGGGCAGACAAAAGAGATGATTCAGCGGGATATTGAGATCCTTTTGAAACATTTTAAGTACGGTTGCATCAATATCTTTCAAAACAATTCGACACCAATTAAGGCGGATGAAGATTTGATTGAATGGTTTCGCAATACGTACGGTGCGCTTGAAAAATTAGCGAATATTGAAATACTTTGGCACAATACTGATTTTGGTGTAGGAGGCAATTCACATGAAGCGTAACACGCATTTTCTCGTAAAAACAGCGCTGGTTGCAGCGCTCTACGTCGTTATTACTTTTGCATTTTACTTTTTAAGCTATGAAGCGATTCAGTTTAGAATTTCTGAAGTGATGGTGCTGCTGGCTTTTATTGATCCACTCTATATTCCCGGACTGGTACTCGGCTGCTTTATGGCAAATTTGATGGGCCCCTACGGGATTATCGATGCAATTTTTGGCTCATTTTCTTCACTTGTCGCACTGCTGATGATCTATAAGACGCGTCAGTTACTGGGGTATAATTTAAAAGGATTAATCGTCGCAAGCTTGTGGCCGGCTGTTTTTAGTTTTATTATTGCGTTTGAGATTATAGTGGTGTTTGGTGCACCGGAATCATTTTGGTTCTGGACAGCTATGGTAGCCGTAGGCGAGTTCGTCGTCATTACCCTTGCAGGTGTGCCGATCTTTAGCTGGATTATTAAACAGGATCGTCTGACGCATATGCTTGGGTTTAAAGCAGAACATTATAATTGAGATGTGTGATCATGTCGCTCAATTAACAGAAATCAAATAAATCGACGATGCTGTATGCCGTATTGACACATCGTTGACGAAAGCGCGCATTTCTTTAAGCCTGTTTTAAAGAATGCGCGTTTTCGTGTCTTCAGTAAGCGCTGTGGTGATATGTGTCAGAAACGCACTGAGTTCATGTGTAATCGTGGCATCTTTGCGATAAGAAACGTAGCAGAAGCACTGTGGCGGCGGTTCAATGCCGACTATTCGAAGGTTTTTAAAAACGGGGTTGGCAGAGATATTATCAAAAATCATCGGCCGATTAAAGATACAAATGCTGTCTTCGGTGTTGGTTCTTTGAAGGAGCAGTCCGATTTGTGAACTTTGATAACCGATATGTGGTGAATAGCCGGCTTCTAAACAGCCCTTCATAATTTGATTATAGAGAATGTGACTGTTTGTGACCATGTTGAATGTCTGTTCTTTTAATTCCTCAAAAGTGACGTGTTCGCGATGATAGTACGTATTCTTTTCACCGATGGCAATGGCCACGTCATCCTGAAACCCCGAATAGACATCAATGCCGGGGGATGGCATAATGGCTTCGGTCATGGTAACATCAATTTCGCCATTGAGTATTTTTTGCGCCAAGATATCTTGGGAGGTTTCAACGACATTGACGACGATCTCAGGGAATGCTTCTTTAAAGGCGTATAGGAACATCGTGGTAAACGGCGTGCAGTAATAAGGGGTAAAACCAAAATTGACAGAGGTGTGATTGGTCTGAATCGTCTTAACGGATTTTTCAAACTGTTGATAGGCTTCAAGAACGGGATCAATCATTTTGACGAGCGCTTCACCTTGCCGTGTGAGCACATTTTTGACACCGGATTTTTGGAAGAGTTTAATGCCAAGGTTCTTTTCAATTCTTTTAACGGCCTTGCTGAGTGCCGGCTGAGAGATATATAGGTTTTCAGCTGCTTTGGTAAAATGACCGGTCAATTGAATTTCCTTTATATATTTCATTTCACGGATTTCCATTGCGATAACCCCCTTGTATTTTCTATGGTGAGATGTAGCGCCTTCGTTTAATACACCGGCGCTTTCGAATCGATTTTAACGTATAAGACTGGTGATAGCGGATGCGGTGACAGAAGCTTTTACAATTGTCTTATACACTTATTATAATGGGCATTAATTCATAACTCAAGGTTATCAATCATAAGTACAATAGGTATTAGTAATCGTACAGCTTCTGATATATGATAAAGATAAAGGAAGCATCATGTGTGTGACGGCAACGGTTTATTGGCCCACATATAATCCGGATCATGATATTTCCTATTCAACTAACGCAATAGGCGGTATATAAAAGTTTGAGTGAATGGAAAGGAGATGCATCATGGCATATTTTGCAACGGAAGATTTTACAAAACTATATTATGAAATCGTAGGTGAGGGTGAACCCTTGGTCTTTATCCACGGTTGGTCTTGTTCAACGAAGACTTTTGCACCAGTTGTTAAGGAACTGAGAAAACAATATCAGTGTATAAGTTATGATCACAGAGGGCATGGCGCCTCATCTGCACCGAAAGGCGGCTTTACGATCGATCAATTGGGAAGAGATCTTAATGCGCTGCTGGATTACTTGGGGCTTAATAAAGTGGTACTCGTTGGGCACTCAATGGGTGCGGCAACAATTTACAGCTATGTGAAACAGTTTGGCTGTGACAGGCTTAAGAAAGTCGTTTTAATGGACATGAGTCCAAAACTTGTTAATGAAGGCGATTGGGATGCCGGCTTACTGTGCGGTGCTTATAAAATGAGTGATTATTTAAGCGATATGGAATTGATGAGCATGTCCCTTGGTGATTTCATGTGGCGTTTCTGGAAACTTGTATTGCCTGATTTTGCCGCATTGCCGGAAGCGTTAAAAGAATTGGTAGCACCGGGCTTAGTAGGTGTGAATGATCATCAGGCATTGATCTGCTTCTGGAATTCCATGATGTATAATGACTACCGTGAAGATATTAAAGCAATCACTGTGCCCGTTTCATATTTCTTGCCTGACAATCCGCTGTATTCAATTAAAACGGCTGAATTCATCAAAGCCAACGCTTCGGCACCTGTTGAAATTGTAACGTTTGAAAACAGTACGCACATGATACAGGAAGAGCACGTAGAAAAGACGATTGCAGAAATTGATCGATTTGTTAAACGGTAAGGCAATGCGTGCTATTAATTGTGTGCGTCTGATGCCTGGATTCAAATAGAGATTTGAAATACCATAAAAAGCGAAAGGCTTGATCCAAACGATAGGACATCCAAACGATAGGACAAAATACTGAATAGTTTTCATACGAATGGCTTAATTGTTGGCTTAATCGTTAGAGGCTGATGGCGCGTTGATTATTGAAGTCCATTTTGGGTATAATGAAATCAGGGGATCTTCACTTTGGGGAATAAGAAAAGTAGGAGACGCTTATGGAAAGATTGAAATGGGAAACAGATAAGGGCTATAATGTCCTAAAAGTCGATTTTTCCAACCTCGACCAAGATGCTTTGATAGATGCCTTTGATGTGACACATCACGAAATCGTAAACAGTGGCGAAGAAAACATCGTTGTCATCACAAATATTGAAAATGTGATGTTTGATCGTAAGGTTACGCGCCTCTTTGAAGCGATGTCGGAGAAGCATAAGCCATTCATATCGTTATCTGCATTTTACAGTGCAAATATATTGCAAAAAATGGCGATTGAAGCAATTGGAAAGCTCACGGAGAGAGAATTTCATATTTTCAGATCTGAAGACGAGCTCAAGGTTTGGATGGATGAAAAACTAAATTAAAAATACCCTTTAACGGGTATTTTTTTTGTAATCGAAGGAGAACGGCGCTATAATGAAAGAACTGGCAGCGATCATTCAAAAAGCATATCAGCTTGAAGGCGTAAGTTTTGAATGCCTAAAGTGTGAAGAGGGGTATAATGAAGTCTACAGTATGCGGGCGTCAAACGGTGACGCATATATTGTAAAGGTTCATCGAGATCACTTTGTCGATGCCAAGCGTCTTTGGCAGCAACAGCTTTTTAAAGTATTTTTAGAGGCAAAAGGTATTCAAACGATGCCGTATCGCTTAACCATCGAGGGAGAGCCTTTTTGTATGCTGGAAGACAACCCATTGACGGTTGAAGCTAAATGCAGTATGTTTAGAGAAACGGCGTTTTCTGTTTCAAAGCTCCGGGCGATCGGGGCGATGCTGGGTAATATTCATTTATGGTCAGATGATTTTGAATGCCAGATGAAAAGCGGTTCCCAATGGCGTATATTTGGCAGTAACCTGACCAATACGCTGTATGATTATGATGCTGTTTCCAGAAAGATTGAACGGCTAACAGAGCGGTTACCAGAGCACCTCAGCCGTTATCATACGGTGCGCAACAGGCTTAGAGGTATGTGGGATATGTTGCCTGAGGGCATTGTACACGGAGATTTTGGAAAATACAATTTGGCATTTAATGATGAAGAAGCTGTTGTCGGCATTGTTGATTTCAATTTGATGGGGCGTGAAAAGTACGTCAATGAATTGGTGCAGACAGCTGTTCTCAATACGTACATCGTCAATGACAAGCCATTTCAGTGGGAAAGCGGATTTGCTTATTTAAATGATTTTATCAGTGCTTATGAACAAGTGCGTTCCTTAAACGTTATTGAAAAGGATGCCATTGCGCTTATTTTTAGATTAAGTTTCTTGGCTTATTTTGGTGAAAAAATGCCGGATGTTATTATTACCAATTTGCTTGACGGCGTTTATGATTCGGCTGTTGTGATCTAATTTTTAGGCTTTTTTAGGCGTTTGGGATTACAGGCATGCTTACAGGTATAATGAAGCATTATCAATTATTTGATACAGGTAGGATATAGGAGGGGATAGCCTTGAAAAAAGAATATATTGCAATTATAGGGCTCATCATCATTATAATCGTTACGATTTGGTATGGCAGTCTTTCATCCAGTCGTTTGACAAACGAAAACCAACAGTTATTATCACAGTTGACATCTTTGAAAACGCAATTGGATGATATTCAGTCGGTACAACAGTCTGATAATCAGCAATTGAGGCTATATGAGGCAATCGTAGAGGCACAAAGTGAGAAAGTCGCACATTATCAGGCAATTCTATCAGATCAAATGGCAATTATGACAGCGGAAGGCATTGACCAAGGAAAATATATTCACCTGTATACATTTGATGATATGTGGAATCCCGAAATTGTCTATTTTATGAATAATGAAACGTTTTCAGAGGCGTCGAATGTGTCAGACATCTCAAAAGAAGAAATTGAAAATATGTTGAATGATGTCATACAACGTATGAGCGTTGAAATATTTGACTATTTGCCGATACAATTGGAAAAACTTGAAAGTGATTCTGAAGCAGATGGTTATTGTGCCTATATTGATTTAGAAGAACTGCCAAATTCAGATGATGACGATCAGTACCGTGGTTGGATTAATCGATATTTCCAAGGTTCATCCGGCGGCGGTTCGACAGAAAGGACGCTTATTTATAACGTATTACAGCCTGAACTCAATTGGTGGCCGATTACCAGTGTCGTGTTTACATATAATCATGAGACGATCTATTACGATCATGTACCGTGGCTGACAGAGATTAATCGGCGTACTGATTTTCTGATAGATGAAAGTGACTTAGAAAGTGGCTTAGATTGATGTTTAACATATGGATTTAAACATATGGATTTAAACATATGGATTTAAACATATGGATTTAAACATATGGATTTAAATGATAAATGGATTGGAATGATAAAGCATTTTGTAACATAGCGCCATCATGGCGTAATGATTATAAGATGCTTTTTAATTTTAGATAGAGATCAGGCAGATTTGTATTTACAAGTGAAGACTAATCAAGTATACTAAAGAAGAACTATCAACTATTCCCTAAATATACATTTAAAGAATAGTTTGGTTAAATTGAAAGGTGCCCCCGATCGTGCTGCTTCAAGGCTTAGTTCTAATGATGCACTGTTATTTCAACTGTTTGAATATGCTGTTAATGCTCATCCGTACACTTACTCATCAATACGTTTTATTGGAGGTTTTCAAATGGCACGTAAAAAAATTGCCGCAGACGCTGCTGCAAAAAGTAAAAAACCTGTTCAGAAACTATATAATAAATCAGATGTCCCAGATAATATTTTGATTAAGCGCAATGAAACGCTCAACCAATGTATGGCCATTGAAAAACGGTTGCCCTACTTCCTAACCGATTATTTTCTGTACTTGAAGAATGCCATTGCCATTAACAGTCGTTTGGCATACCTCAGTGATCTGCAGTTTTTCTGTCAGTACCTTATTGAACATCATCCAAAATTTGAACATTATGAAGAAATGTCGCAGATTGAGGCAGACGCATTTTATCAGCTAACAGCCAAGGATATCAATATTTTTTTAGGTGATTATTGTACCCGTTATATTGTCGAGACTGAAAATGCCGATTATATCATTGAAAACAATACGCGTGCGCTGGCCAGAAAGCGATCGTCGCTTAGCGTGCTCTTTAAATTTCTTTACCGGAACGAACTGCTGACCACCAATATAACGGAAGGTTTTAATCCAATAATAATGCCTAAGCCACAGCCGGATGCTATTAAACGACTGGAAATCGAAGAAGTTGCGATGATGCTGAAAGCTGTCGAAACCGGTGAAAAGCTCACAGATAAGGAAAAACAGTACTGGGAAAAGACAAAGCGCCGCGATAAGGCGATCTTAATCCTCTTTACAACCTATGGGCTTCGTGTGAGTGAGCTTCAGCAGCTTAATATCAGCTCATTTAATTATGTCAGAGGTGAATTTAGAATCTTTAGAAAACGCGGCAAAGAAACGACGATGCCGCTGAATCAGTCTGCCATTAAAGTGATTGATGAGTATATTCATTTGGAGCGTTCAGCACCTCAAAACAATGATGATGCCCTGTTTTTATCGCTACAAGGCAAACGCATGACGGTACGTGCGATACGCGATCTCGTAAAGAAATATACGTCAATTGCCATGCAGGTGCCGCGAGATAAGGGGTACAGTCCGCATAAACTGCGCGCCACCGCTGCGTCTTCGCTAATTCAGTATGGCTTTTCAATCTATGATGTCCAGAACCTACTGGATCACGAAAATGTGACGACGACACAGCTCTATTCGGCTCATCGCCGCAATGCAAAACGTGATGTTATCAATCAGTATGAGCTTTTGGATGAGTTTAACGACGAAAATAACAGTGAAGAAGATGATCGCTAAATTAAATGATTAAGTTATTCTCAAATTTATTTGAAATTGATCCTAAATTGATCCTAAATTAATCACAAATGTATTTAAAATTGAAGTTTATAAAAATTGAAGCTCAAAATTGAAGCATAAAATTGAAATTTAAAATGAAGCCTAAATTGAAGTTAAAAAAGACCTTTAAAAAGTTAGCATTTTCTGTAACTTTTTTAGGTCTTTTTTTATTTTCTACTCTTTAGATTGTCCTTTATTCTATTGCTATCTTATTGATTGGTAATCTTATTGATTGGTAATCTTAAAATATGCTTTAATTAATGCATCTAAAGCCAATCATTTGCTGTATTGAGCTGTACTGATTTATATTGATTAAAGTAAATAATTCAGCGCATCGACGACTTCGCCGTCTTTGATATAAAGTCTGGGAATGCGTCGGTTGATTCCACAGATGATCTCATGATTAATCGTACCCAGCGTCGCCGCGAGTTCATCAATTGCAATAAAACTTTCACCTTGCTGACCAAATAAGACGACTTCGTCATCGACGTGGACATCATCAATGTCTGTCACGTCAATCATGCATTGATCCATGCAAATTCGCCCGACAATGGGTGCTTTCATCCCTTTTACTAATACGCTCCCCTTATTTGAAAGTCCTCTTGGGTAGCCGTCAGCGTAGCCAATCGGCAGTGTTGCAATAGCGGTTTTGCGGCTTGCAATAAATGTACGGCCATAACTGATGCTTTCACCGGGTTCAACTGTTTTAATATGTGCGATTCTGGTTTTTAGTGTCATTACTTGTTCTAAGTGTGTTTCCCTAAGCATTTCCTTTGTCGGTGTAACACTATAGAGCATGATCCCTGCGCGAACCATATCGAGATGATATTCAGGTAAATCAATGATTGCAGCGCTATTGGCACAATGTTTTATCGGAATTTGAATCCCTTGATCATTTAATTGATGAAAGAAATTTTCGAATAACTTAAATTGTGCGTTTGTATATGATTTATCTGTACTATCTGCAATTGCAAAATGTGTAAAGATTCCTTCGATGATGATATTTGGCAACGCAGCAATGCGCTTAATTGTCTCGATGGTATTTTCACTTGGCTCAAAACCAATTCTGCCCATACCCGTATCAACTTTTAAATGGATTTTTACTTTCTTTTTTTGGGCAACAGCTAGGTTGGAAAGCAGCTGAGCAGATTCAAAGGAAAAGATCGTTTGCTCGAGATCGTAAAGAACCACTTCATCTAATTGTTCAATCGGTGTAAACCCAAGGATGAGAATCGGCACTGAATACCCGGCTTTTCGAAGCTCAATTGCCTCATCGAGAATGGCAACTGCTAAACGGTCGGCACCATGATCTAAAAATATCTTTGCCACCTTTGTTGCGCCGTGACCATAGCCGTTTGCTTTGACAACAGCTGTGATAAGCGCACCGGGATGTGTCAAACGTTTAACTTCTTCGATATTCTTAATTAATTTTGCGATATCGATTTCTGCCCAAGTTTTTCTTAAGTGTATTGTATCCACCATTATAAGTCTCTCCTTTTGCATTACGCATGTTGATTGCTTTTGTTGATTTTAACTGCCAATAATGCAATGCCTATAATGCAGTAATAGTACATGCGAGTAATTTTGCGCGTTCATCAAGACTAAATAAGTGAATGTATTCATGTTCACCGTGATTAAGTTCTCCCCTTGCGCCCATAGCACATACGGTAGGTGCACCTGCCATGACAGTCCAGCAGGAATCAGAGCCGCCGCCGACAGTAATCGGTTGTATTTCCGGTTCAATCCCCAACTGTTTGCCTTGATCCTGTACGACTTGAAAAAGCTTCATGGTTTGTTCTGTCTTTTCCATTGGCATAAATCTAACGTGATCGTTTGATATGCTGGTTGTCGTCCCTTTAACATATTGTTTTTCTGCAACGGTTCGCAGTTGATTTAAAGCAATTTCAATTTGTTCAACGGTTGTAACACGGATGTCCAATCGCGCTTTTGCATGACCGGCAATGGCATTTGGCACCGTGCCGCCTTCAACAACGCCGACGTTGTAAGTGATGCCCGCTTCATAATCCGTTAAAGCGTGCAGATCAACTGTTTTATTCGCTAATTCCAAGACGGCAGATGCACCTTTCTGTGGATCTTTGCCGGCATGTGTCGATTTTCCTTGAATATGAATTTCAGGATAGATGGCACCTTTTCGGCCGACGACGACAGCACCGTCATCTGATCCCGTTTCCATGTTAAATACAGCATCTTTTCCCTTTGCTTCTTTCATAAATAGTTTTGAAGCTTTGTCGTTATGATGCCCAACTTCTTCGTCGCCGCAAAAGAGTACGGTCAGATTGTGCTCCTGCCAATTGATATCTGAAAGCGATTGTAGAGCTGATAAAGCGATGACCAATCCGCTTTTCATATCCAATACACCCGGGCCATATGCTTTGTCGTCAATGATTTTAAAAGGACGTTTTTCAGCAGTTCCCTTTGAAAAGACTGTATCCATATGGCCAATGATCATTATATTTTTATTGCTCTTCCCTTTTCGTTTTGCCAGGACATGTGTTGATAATCCCGGATCCGTAATATATTCAACATCAAATCCAAATGCGGTTAATTTATCGCCTACGATATGAGCGACTTCATGAATGCCTTCCGGATTATCGTATCCAGAATCAATATTAACGAGTTTTTCTAAGAGTGAAATGGTGTCTTTTGTCCTATGTTCTATGTTTTCAATAATATTTTTTATCATTAACTTGCCTCCATTATTCTGCTTTTGCGATCTCATCATTTTTTTTCAGAATAATATAAATAAACAGGCAATAAAACGGCATTAAAGTGACAATAAATACACCCTGTATTTACTAATTGACAATATATTGTCATATTAATGTCAGATATTTTACATTATCATAATGTTAAATTTAATGTTAAACGTTAAACATTAAAATGCTTATAGCTGAATGGGGGCTATATGGATATCTAAGGAGGATTAGTAATGTCAGTTGAAACTATGAAGAAGAAAAAGCGTTTTAAACTGCCAGGAACGTATGTACTGCTTATTTACATTATTCTAATAGCAGCAGTGCTAACGTACATTTTGCCTGCGGGGACGTATGATACGTATCTGGACGAGGCGACGGGAAAAACACTTGTTACAGCGGGTACTTTCCATTTTATTGAGAGGACACCGGTTAATTTCTTTGATGCAATTATGGCGATTACGGCTGGCTTAACAAAAGGGTCTTCAATTATTTTTTCGGTATTTTTACTCTCTGGGGCTTTCAGTGTAATCAACGCAACTGGTTCTATTGAGGCAGTTGTTGATTCAATGGCAGCAAAGCTACAGGAGCGTGTTCTTTTGCTTATTCCTGTTATTATGGCATTGATGTCTGTTTTAGGCTATCTTGGCATTGTCGTTAACCAGACCATTGTTTTTATACCGATTGGTCTCGTCATTGCCAGAAAATTAAAGCTTGACCCCATTGTCGGTTTGTCGATGATGTACTTGGCAACTTATTCAGGTTTCATAGGATCGGGGATGGATCCTTTTACAGTTGTCGTCGCACAAACCATTGCCGGCGTACCGTTGTTGTCAGGTATCGCCTATCGAACCATTGTCTTTCTTTTGCTTTTAGTGAGTGCAATACTCTATTTAATGCGATATGCAAAGAAAGTTATGAAAGATCCATCACTATCGGCACTTGGGACTGCTGATTATGATTGGGCTGTTGAAATTCACGAAGGCAACAAAACAGAATTTAATTTCAGACATAAAGTTATCTTAGCGCTGATTTTTATCTTCTTAGGCATTTACATCTATGGTGCATTAAACCTTGGTTTTGGTATCGCTCACCTCAACACGATCTTTATCATCTTAGCGATTGTCAGTGGCGTGATTGGCAAAATGTCTCCTGAAGACATGAGTAAAGAGTTTGTTGATGGCTGTAAAATGGCGGTATTCTCAGCAATTCTTATTGGATTTGCAACGGCAATTTCAGTCGTATTAACACAAGGTAATGTCATTTATACGATTATCTACTATTGTTCATTGCCGCTTTCGCATATTTCAACGATGTTCTCAGCAGTATTTATGTTTTTCTTTAACCTCATCTTCAACTTATTTGTACCGTCAGGCAGTGGACAAGCTGCTGTGGTCATGCCGATCTTAGCACCATTAGGCGATGTTATTGGCTTATCGAAGCAAGTTATTATTTCGGCATACAAATACGGTGATGGTGTATCAAACTTGATTATTCCAACATCTGGTACGCTTATGGGCTTTATCGGCCTTGCAAAAGTGCCATATGATAAATGGTTAAAATTTATTATGCCATTAATTGGCATATGGGTAGGCATTTCAATGCTTGCAGTTATTATTGGCGTCATCATAGGATTTTAAGACACGTTATAGGATTTTAAGACATGTTTTGACAAATTGCAGGATATGAAATATATTATTAATGATTAAGAACACTAAAAAATCAATCCGAAATGAGCTTGAAGAAGGCTTGTTTCGGATTGATTAAATTTTATAGGTTCAAATTGAATGATGATATGAGATACATATAAGGTTTGGGGGTTGGGATATGAAAGTTGGAATTTTAGGACCAAGAGATATTGTTGAAAATACGCATAAAGTTCTTGAAAGTCAAAAAGAAGAAAATATCGTATTCATTGATCTAATTTATGAAAATTATAAAGAAACGCTTTCGATTCTCGAAAAAGACCAACTCAATATGGATGCGATTATGTTTGTTGGCAAAATCCCCTATGCCTATGCAATGGACAATATGAAACAATTGATACCTTGGCATTATTGTCCCAGAGAAATAAGTTCACTAATGGGAACATTTTTAGAACTCACTTTGCAGGATAAGAAAATCATTGAAAATCTAAGCATTGACACCTACTATCAGGATGTTGTTAATGAGGCTATCGAAATCGCCAATTTAAATGATAGTCAGCATTCCATACGCGTTGCCAATCTAAGATTACATGATGATGATTATGAGGAACAAGTGATCAATTTTCATTTGCAGAATTATTACTTGAATAGTAGAATTTTCTGTATTACCGGTATTACCAACGTTTATAACAAGCTGCGTGATATGGGGATCCCCTGCATACGCAGCAAATTGACAAACAGTGTCATAATATCTGCATTCACACAATTAAAGCTAACGTATTTAATTAAAGAAAATCAAAATAGTCAGATTGTTGCCATCTCCATTGCAATTGATAATTTAAGTTCATATTCTGTTATGGCTCAAGATGAATATGAATTTATTCTCAATAAAATGAAAATCACAGAATTAATCTACTTATTTGCTGCAAAAATTGAAGCGGCTGTTATTGAGATATCCAATAAAGAGTTCTTGGTGTTTACAACACGAAAGATGCTGGAACTTGAGACCGATCATTTTAATAAGTTTGAATTGATTCAAGAAGTTGAGAAAAAGACTTTTTATACGATCAGTGCCGGTATTGGCTATGGCTCTACTGCAAACAAGGCCAAGTATAATGCGATACACGGTATGAATGTCTCCATTAAAGCAGGCGGTAATGCGGCATATATTGTCTATAGTGAAAAGCATATTCAAAAAATGTCATCTAGCGCACTACCCGCTCCCAGCAATGAAAACATCGACAAAATTTTAGATGAAATTTCTAGTGAAACAGGTGTTAGCTCTAAAATTCTTTATAATATTTATAGCAAGTCAAAGAAAAACGGCTTAGATACTTTTACGGTTGCAGAGCTATCCAATAAATGTGCTGTCAATTATCGTACTTTGAGCAGAGTGATTGAGAAGCTAGAGCGACATGGCTACTGCAATATTGTCGGTGAACGAATTGTCAACGATCGTGGGCGTCCGTCGAGGATTTTAAAATTGAATTACTTTAAAAGATAGGTTCTGCTAGATTTTAGTGATGTTCATAAATAAAAAAAGAGAATCTATCATTCTCTTTTAGCCTGGGTAGTCGGAATCAAAGTATACATTAAAAGGAAAGTATCGCCAATATATGCCAATATTCCTTTGTCTTGCACCGCTTTCATCTTCAAAGTATACCATGTAACAATCGTGAGCATTAGAGTAATCCGCCCCAATTAAATCATACTCATTTCCATCTTCTTGTTTACTCATATAGCCTGAAGCAACAACTTCGGCAACTCTTTGAGGTAGAAAGTCTGAAAACCATAATAAAACAAACCCAATAACCATTATTGTAATGACTAATCTAAGGTTTCTCCTTCTGGAACTTTTTGTCTTTTCCAAATCCTCACCACCTATCAAAAATAATATTACACAATATTTCAAAGACTATTAATATTTCCATATTTAATGACATTAGTTCCACCACAATGCAAACAAGCAACGCCTTTAGAAATGATAGCTTTTCTTTGGTTCATTCAACCTAAAGCTAAAACATTTAATCAGTATGAACCCTTCAATGAGATACAATAATGTTATGATGATTATTTTAGCCGTCTGCATAGATACGCCATTCTTAACGGATATTTGAACTGAATTTTGGGCTAGTGACTATATAAGGCCCTAGTCTCTTTATTGAACATGCCAATTAAGCCGATAACACAAATAATGATATATAGACTGTTTAAATGCAGTGCTAGGATGATGATACCGGCAACCCATGACCAATACTTTTCTTTTTTTAACCCTCGGATGATGACTTGAACCGCTATAAATAATATGAGTGAATAGATCCCGCCGATTAGCAATAATAATTTGGAATAACCAAGGTATTTTAGAGCCAAAATCGGTAAAAAATTTATGATAGACAATAAGTGCAAGCAGATTATAGATGATTTTATTCCCACGCTGAGTACCTCCTGTCACTGTCTTTGTAAGATACGATTTATCTTTGTTTCACGGCAATGAACGATGATGTGTATCAATTTCATTATGTGATAATAGCAAACGGTGTCAAGGATGATAAAACCTCCTAGATACATTGATGGACACCTTCCCGTTCATGATTAATAGATATGATTTAATAGACCCCAAGCATTTTTCGAAGATGTTGAGAATCTTCTAAAACGTTGAATTCTTCGTGCTTATATCGTGTAATAACTGTTTTTTCTGTGAGATAACGATCTTCTTTTGAAGTGATCGTGTTGATTGCCAGTTCGGCTTCGGGATATGTTTGATGACTGTTGTTGTCTTTTAAGCTTTCCAGAGCATATTATAGGAATCGCCTAGATCTTCCACGATTTTGAAATTGCTTTTTACATAAAGCGGATAAGCGATATTATTTTTTGTAACGCAAAGGCTTATTTTTGAGATGCCATTATCTATTGCAGTCGTTTTAATTGCTTTTAAAAGGCCGCTAGCAATACTTCTTCTCCTGCAAGACGACACGACGCCAATCACTAAAATGGGGATGTCATCAGCAATATAGCCGCGTATTTTGTTATCTTTATGCCAGTGGCGAATAAAGACAGCACCTGCCCTTTGACCGTTATATTCAGCGATGACAGCGAGATCACCCTTTTGAGTACCAAACCTCTCCAAGATGTGTTTAGTATAATCATAGGAAAGTCCTTCTTCTAGAGCAGGACGGTTAGCGTCTGTTCTGCTCCAAAAGACGGCTTCAAAGAGCATTTCACGTAAAAATTGATAGTCATTTGGTGTATAGGGTCTATAGCTAGTCATGCTGTCCTCCTGCGCATCATTTAGATTTGTAACGTTTGCCAATCGGTATGATGTTTTGTACTAAAATAGATTGTTTTGCCGTTCATTATTTTTATGCGAACCATTGATGCGCCACCTAAAAAGTAATAGGTACCCTGCATGGTATTTTTTATTTTAAATCCAAATACGCCAACACAACTTGGCTGGATAATATCAATTCCTGCTATCGTACTCATTAAAATCACGCGATCAGATTTATGAAATGGTGTTAGGCTGTAAGCAATCTTATCGTCGAATACAGTGAGTGTTAGTTTGAGCGATGAAAAAATGATAAAAAATATAAAACTGATAAGTATCCCGATGATAAAGGCTTTGTTGACAAAGGTACTGAGTAGTAAAAATAGTATAAGCAATATTAATAGCATTATTTTAAATGTACGGTTTATTGCTTGTGTTTCTTCAAAATGAATCATCTGTTCTCCTGCTTGCGTCTAAGAATTTGTTTTCATAATCAACCTACCAATTGGCGAGCTTTTTTAGAGGCATCCTGATCTAATCTCGTGTGACAATATGCTCTCTGGTGAAATTACCCGCTAAGATTTTTTGTTTTACAATGGCTGGCTTGATGTTTAACTTTTCTAATTCATCAATTGTAAACCATTGGTAGATCAATCTAGAATCGTCTAATCCGATATAGGATTTATTACTATTGATACATTGTCCTTCAACGGCTGTCAATACGTAAATAAATGATATTTCATGGTATCCGTTTTTTTCATATGTAAAGAAATTTTCCAGTGACCATAACATCTGTTTTATATTGACTTTTAAGTCGAGTTCTTCAATATACTCTCTTTTTAAGGCAGATACACTGTCCTCATCAACATGAACTCTCCCGCCAACTAGGCTCCAGAACGAATCGTTTATTGATTTATGAAATAGATATTTACCGTCTTGCTTCAAGATGCCCGCAACACGATAGTTGAAAAACATATCCTGTATTTTAAATTTAACGTCTTGCATGATGTGCTCCTTTTTCAAATTGCAATGTTCTTTAAACACTTTTTTAGTCGATTGCTTCTAATGCGAAAATGACAGGCCTTATTCCATCTGTACAGCATAGTATCTGAAGGCAATCTCGATTATTCCATGGCGCATAGGTTGCACCAGCTGAAAGCGCGTTAACGCCTCTGTAAATGTCAATCCAAGCCCATGGACAAAATGCACTAGGCATTTCTGCCCCACCTTCATAAATAAAAACATCCCCTTCGTTTAGCAATGAACAAGGGCCCACTTCTTTTCCTTCGGTTAAGTAGTGTTCTGCATAATTGCTGTAAAACTCTTTTTTTAGCACTGTAATTTTAACTTTTTTCATGTGGCCTCCATATATTCTTAAAAAGTATCCTTTACAAGGTAGTGCGTCACTTTATATACAACCCCTTCTTTATACTTTCTGATATTGCATCTTCAACGACTGACCATAGTTTTGGCGTATGCTGCTGTATGAACGCTTTTTTCTTGATAACATCTTCAGCTTTCAAGTCGTAGGGATTACAATTCTCCGGAGCAGTTATGAGATAATTGAGAACCGGTTGAAGGGCATCTAATGATCTTGCGAATTTAGCTACTTCCTTTTTACTTGCTTCAAGCCTTGTCTTTTCATCAAAGAGGAATGTATCACCATCGTAAATTTCAACTAAATGCCAAGAATGTTCAGCGCTGTTCTCTTGCCGCTGGTTATCCAAGGTTAAATTTTGTCTTTTTACAGTTTTTAATTTCTCAATTTCATTAATAAAGTTAATCTGCATGTTTAATCTGTTCATGGACATTCCTCTTTGTTTGGTCGCATCTCAACATTTAAATGGCAATACCGATACGCATATTTTGACGCATTTAAATGGACAATATTAAAAAGTTTGAGCTGTTATTGACAAATTTCTTGCTTTTAAACTGATGGCATCTGAATAATATTGCTGGTATAAAGCGGAAAGCGTGTCATCCTTCGTGATCAATAACGTGCAGCTGCTATCCCAGCAGATGATCTCGATGTGCGCTTG
>JASUSA010000011.1 GCA_030446305.1 Clostridiales bacterium
ATAAGGCAGATGTGATCTTGCCACTGGAAATACTAGCATTCTCTTAGTCGTGTCGTATATATGAGAAAAATCGTTAAAATCGTGTGCGGAGGCAGAACATGTCAATTGATGTGCTGGAAGAGGCGCTTTTACAAAAAATCGCATTATTGGAGGCGGTCATAAAGGATGTGCACCAAGTGATTAAAGCATACGCCGCAGGTGAGGATGCCGATGCATTGGTAATACAGGTTGAAACCATTAAGGCAAACCGCAAGCAAGTTTACCGGCTGGATCTTGTCTTTCTGACGGCATATGAGCGCTTTTTAAAATCCGCTTCGGTAGACGCACCTGAGAAATTGCCAAAAGAGGCAAGGGCGCAGTTTAAAAAGGTACAGCAGTATATTGTACATATTCAAGATTTAGCGGCTATCTTTTCATCACTGGAGGCGTCATATGATGCGGCAGCTGAAGGCATTCAAAAGGCAGTTGCGCAGCAGCGAAAATTTAAAAGTGCTCAAAAGGCCTATCGGCATAAGCAGGGCTGATGGAAGTTGACATAGAGGTTACGAATACAAGGGGCTTTAAGCACGGTGCTTCATAAATTGTTTACAAAACCGCCAATAAATTTGATGTTATGTCCTCTCGCTTTCGGGTATAATGCTAATATCAATTTATAAGGGGATGAGTTTATGAAAGTAATCGTGACAGGAAGAAATTTAGTAATAACCGACGCAATAAGAAAACAAGTTACCGACAAGCTCAACAAATTCGATAAGTACTTTAAAAGCGATGTCGAGGCCCACGCTACTTTTACCACTCAAAAAAACAAACATATCGTAGAAGTAACCATACCGCTGAAAAATGGGACGATGTTTAGAGCTGAGAGTTCAACAGACGATATGTACGGCTCAATTGATGAAGCCATTGATAAAATTGCAAGACAGATGAAAAAGCATAAAACGAAAATTGAAAGACGCTTTAAAGGGCATGAGTCCATTAAATTTGAGTCAATTCCAGAAGATAAAGACTTCAAGGATGAAGCTTCTATCGTCAAGACGAAACGTTTTCCGGTAAAGCCAATGGTTCCGGAAGAAGCGGTTCTCCAAATGGAATTGCTCGGCCATGATTTTTTCGTATTCCTCAACGGTGATACGGAAGAGGTCAATGTGGTTTACAGACGAAAAGATGGCGATTACGGGCTAATTGAACCATACCTGTAAGGCATAAAGCATTTGTCTCAAATCAGGTATTTTAAAAAACGGTAAATTAAGAATTGAATATGGATTGAATCATAAGAGCAGGTGCAGATGCGCCTGCTCTTTTAGGTGCGATTTTTCGCATCGCATGGGAATAATGTATGACAGGAGAGATCGCTTTTTATTCCCCCATAAGACAGCAATTGGTCAAGTGCTGTGAACTGTGGTTCAACATATTGTCACAATCGTTCGTTTTCAAACATTGCGTCTGCAATGTTAAGGATATTTTTCAGAAAGTCATCGCTGACAGTGTCACATAACGTATATGCTCTGGCATTGAGATCAACAGACCGGATATGTTCCGTTAATATAAATCCTTTAATCGCCAAGTTGTCTTCAATTTTGATGTGAAGCGGAAAGCCGTTATCTGAACTTGAAATCGGTGCAACAATTGCAAAACCATTTGTATAGTGGATGAATTTCGAATTGCTTAATACAAGTGCCGGACGGCGCCCGCTCTGTTCGGAACCACGTGTTGGGGAGAAATTTAACCAAATAATATCACCTTGTTTTACCATATCTCACGCCCCAGGGATTTACCCCAGTCAATTTCAGTTGGTTTATAATTACCTGTGTAGTCACTGAATAGGGTATCAATAGACATGGTTTTCTTCACTTTGGAAAGAATCAACTTATCTTCTTCAATCTCTACATTGAGTTCATCATTTTCGCAAAGATTTAAAGCTTCTAAAATATCCTTTTTTAATATGATGCCTTTGCTGTTTCCCATTTTTTTTATGATAATAGACATACATCGATCTCCTTTCGTACATACATGTATATACTTATTATACCATGAAAAAGCTCACACGGTATCTATTTTTCATCATATTTCGCAAAGAAAATGATAATCCTCAGGTACGATGTGGGTTATCATCATGTGAAATGAAGTGAGACGTATTTATCAAATGGAATGGTACGCAATGATGCTTATTTATGATAAAATATAACGGAGTACTATCTGGTAGAAGATTTTAATGTTGTGTGCATAAGGGAAGGGAGCACTACATGATTATAGAGGCAATTCTCATTGGTTTTTTACTCGGTTTCTTTCGCAATGGACGGCTGAATAATTTTGCGGATATGCGCTTTAAGGGAAGCATACTCATTATACTGAGCTTTTTTGTCTATATTTCACCGTTTGCACTGCAAATCATGCAGATTGATATGCCGATGCCGCAGATCTTGCCATTTGCGGCAGGGATGATCGCGATGGCTGTTGCACTTGTCAACCATGAAAAGGGTGGTGTCAAGCTCATTATGTTTGGCGGCGCCATTAATCTGCTCATTATGGGGATGAATCATTTTCGCATGCCGGTGCCGATTTCGCGAATGGTGGATTCGGGGATGGCAAGTCTGGCAGAGTCCGTTGGCGCAGGCAGTGTGATAAACTATATGGATATGGCAAACGCAAACTCTTTGGCGCCGTATCTCGGCAAGATTATCGTTATGCCGGCGTGGTATCCGCTAAACCGTCTGATCAGCGTTGGCGACATTATTATGAGTATTGGCATCATTCTGCTGGTACAGGGTGAAATGATGATGTTTTCATCAAAGCGCGGCGCTATGGTTACTTTTCAATACCATATGAATAAATAGTGAAGATTCGTTTTGATAGACGATTTAAATCACATGCATAATCAGCCCGTCGCCTCGTACGGCAACCTTAAGGCTGATTTTGCTTTGTGAAACATTGATTTACAATTTGTTTGAAAATTATCAAATAAGAGTGTGATATAATATGAATTAGAGCAAAATTCAGAAAAATCACTTCAACTGAAAGGATGTTATAGATTATGAGTCTGCTTAAACTCGTCTTTGGAGATCTTAACGAAAAAGAAGTTAAAAAAATCAGTAAGCGCGTCGATGCGATTGAAGCCTTGGAGCCCAAATATCAGGCCATGGATGAACAGACGCTGAAAGCACAGACACAGGTATTAAAGGATCGCCTCCAAAACGGTGAAACACTTGATGATATTTTATACGACGCCTTTGCCGTCGTTAGAGAAGCAGCGAAACGCGTATTAGGTCTCAGAGCGTTTAAAGTGCAGCTGCTCGGTGGTATTGTCCTGCATCAGGGACGTATTGCAGAGATGAAAACCGGTGAAGGTAAAACCCTTGTCGCCACACTTCCCGTATACCTCAATGCCCTTGAGGGCAAAGGTGTTCACGTTGTAACAGTCAATGACTATTTGGCACAGCGCGACATGGCTTGGATGGGAAAAGTTTACCGCTATCTGGGATTGACAGTAGGCTGTGTCGTTCACGGTGTTGAAGGCGAAGAACGTAAAAATGCCTATTTGGCAGATGTTACTTACGGAACCAACAACGAGTTCGGTTTTGACTACCTGCGCGATAACATGGTGATGAATCAAGAGCGTTTAATGCAGCGACCACTGAATTTCGGGATTGTCGATGAGGTCGACAGTATTCTCGTCGATGAAGCGAGAACGCCGCTGATTATTTCCGGCGAAAGCGCTAAATCGACGGATATGTACCGCATAGCTGACATGTTTGCCAAAACGCTCAATGCAGAAGAAGATTTTGTAACCGATGAAAAAGCGAAGACCATCAACTTGACAGATGGTTTAGTGGTCGATAAATACGGTCAGCAGGAAGAGGGCAGTGAAAATCGAAATGGGGTTGCCAAGGCAGAAAAATATTTTGGCCTCGATAACCTGTCCGATCCTAAAAACATGGAATACCTGCATCATATCAATCAGGCGATTCGCGCGCGTTTCCTCATGAGACGTGATGTTGACTACATCGTTAAAGACGGCGAAGTGATTATCGTCGATGAATTTACAGGTCGTCTCATGTACGGCAGGCGCTATTCAAATGGTTTGCACCAGGCAATTGAAGCCAAAGAGGGCATCGAAGTTCGAAAAGAATCCCAGACATTGGCGACGATTACACTGCAAAACTATTTCAGAATGTATAAAAAACTTGCCGGTATGACGGGTACTGCCAAAACGGAAGAAGAAGAGTTTCGCCATATATACAATATGGACGTTGTCGTGGTGCCAACCAATCGCCCAATCCAAAGACAGGATTTGGATGATGGGATCTACAAGAATCTCAAAGGCAAATTCAATGCCGTTATAGCAGATATTGAAGCCAAGCACAGTGAAGGGCGTCCGGTTCTCGTGGGCACCATCAGCATCGAAACATCTGAATACATCGCGGGTCTCTTGAAAAAAAGAGGCATTCGTCATGAAGTGCTCAATGCAAAACAGCATGAACGCGAAGCCGAAATTGTCGCTCAGGCAGGTCGAATGGGTGCCGTGACCATTGCGACCAATATGGCGGGCCGTGGTACAGATATTATGCTCGGCGGTAATCCTGAGTTCATGGCAAAACACGAATTAATCAAAAAAGGCTATGACGAATTTGTCGTCAACAGTGTGACAAGTCCTGTTCTGCCGGATGTTCCGGATATTGAAGAGGCCAAGGCACTCTATGATGAACTCTATGCCAAATTTAAAGTGACCACAGATGAAGAGAGCGACAAGGTAAAAGCTGCTGGCGGCCTTCATATTATCGGCACGGAACGCCATGAGTCAAGACGTATTGACAACCAGCTGCGCGGTCGTGCCGGCCGTCAGGGAGACCCGGGTTCATCTCAGTTTTACATTTCCTTTGAAGATGACCTCATGAGGCTCTTCGTCAGCGACCGTGCGAAATCCATTGTCGAATCGCTCGGTATGGAAGAAGACATGCAGCTTGAAAACAAGATGCTCTCCAAAGCGATTGAAAATGCGCAGAAAAAGGTAGAAGGCCGTAACTTTGGTATTCGTAAACACGTCCTGCAATATGATGACGTTATGAACAAACAGCGTGAAATCATCTATGGTGAGCGCAACAGGGTGCTCCACGGTGACAATATCAAAGACAATATTGTCAGTATGATTGATAAAGTCATTGAACGTGCGATCCCAATGTATACAGACGGTTATAAATACCCTGAAGAATGGGATCTCGAAGGACTCTTTACGTACTTGGCGGCAATTTTCCTGCCAAAAGGTGACGTTGTCATCGATAATATCGAAACAATGACAGTAGAAAAGCTCCATGAAATACTTTCTGAAAAAGCACATGAACTCTATGCTGTGAAAGAAACGGAAATTGGCCCTGAACGCATGCGTGAAGTGGAACGCGCTATCCTGCTCAGAGTTGTCGATATGCACTGGATTGATCACATTGACGCCATGGACGACTTAAAGCAGGGGATTGGCCTCAGGGCAATCGGCCAGCAAGATCCGGTCATCGCGTATAAGATGGAAGGCTTTGAAATGTTTGACGAAATGATTGCCAACATTCAGCAGGAAACCATCAAAGCACTTTTCCATGCAACACTTCAAACGGATACCGAACGTAAACGCGTTGCTGTTATTACAGGGACTTCTGGTGGTGACCAATCGCAGTCAGGCGGCAAAAAACCGTTTAAAGCAGATAAAAAAGTGGGCAGAAATGATCCTTGTCCATGTGGCAGTGGCAAGAAGTATAAGAAATGTCACGGCATGTATCCAGACGCTAACGAATAACAACAAAAGGTCAGCATGCTGACCTTTTTTTTAGGCCATTCTAGGTCATTCGTTCAATTTTTCAAACCATTCGTTCAAAAATAGAGGCGGCTATCCTGAAACAAGCGATCATGACCACATAGAAACCACATTGAAACAACATTGAAGTAACCGTTAGTGAACATTCGTTAACAGGAAATTAATAACACATAACATATAACATATAACATGGTACAAGCAACTTACCATAATTTTATCCATAAGGGGGCAATATGATTATATTGGAGCGGCTTTCCCGCGAGATCAAAACAATAAAGACGAAAATCGTCGAGCTCGAGGTGTCTCTTTGACATCGCTAAAATGAAGCGATACCTAGAGGAAATCGAATTTAAAATTGCGGCACCTGATTTTTGGGACGACAATGAAAAGGCACAGGTACTTTTAAAGCAGCAAAAGAGTTACACACAGGAAATTGCAAATTACCAAAATCTGTTTAACCAAGTTGAAGATCTTGAAGGCTTATGTGAAATGGCCATGATGGATGAAGATGATTCCTTGGAACAAGAGCTTATGCAAACCTATGAGGCGATTTCCGAAACCTATGAAAGTCTTTATCTGAAAACCCTCTTAACGGGTGAATACGATCATAACAATGCTATTATTGCCATCCATGCGGGTTCCGGTGGTACTGACGCACAGGACTGGGCGGAGATGCTGCTGAGAATGTACACGCGCTGGGCAGAACAGCACGATTATACGGTTAAGGTATTGGATTTGCAGGATGATACCACGGCGGGCATAAAAAGTGCGACACTGATGATTGAGGGTGTCAATGCCTATGGTTTCCTAAAATCAGAAAAGGGCGTGCACCGTATTGTACGTATTTCTCCCTTTGATGCCTCGGGCAAACGCCATACCTCTTTTGCATCACTGGACGTGATGCCGGAACTCGATGACAGTGTTGAAATTGACATCAATCCGGTGGACTTAAAAATTGATACCTACCGTTCATCCGGCGCTGGCGGACAGCACGTCAATACGACGGATTCGGCTGTGCGCATCACCCACATGCCTACCGGTGTTGTCGTTCAGTGTCAAAATGAGCGCTCTCAGATTTCCAACAGGGCAACTGCGATGAAAATGCTAATGGCCAAGCTCATTGAACTGAAAGAGCGCGAACAAAAAGATCGCGTTGAAGACCTTGCGGGTGATTATTCTCAGATTACGTGGGGCAGTCAAATACGCTCATATGTTTTTCATCCGTATAACATGGTCAAAGACCACCGCACCGGCGCAGAAGTCGGAAATATTCAGGCTGTAATGGACGGCGATTTAGACTTGTTCATCGAAGCCTACTTGAAAGGAAGTCGAAAAGATGACACAGATCTATAGCCAGCTTGCCGCTGAACTCCATTTAAGCTTAAAACAGGTTGAAGCCACTGTCGGTTTGATTGATGAAGGCAATACCATACCCTTTATCGCCAGATACCGCAAGGAAGTGACAGGCGGGATCAGCGATGAGGTACTGCGCGACTTTGATGATCGCCTGAAATACCTCAGGGGACTTGAAACGCGAAAAGATGAAGTGATTAAAATCATTGACGAACAGGGAAAACTCACTGAAGCGCTTGAGGCTGAAATCAGAAAAGCAACGGTCTTGCAGCGCGTTGAAGACCTGTATCGACCTTATAAACAGAAAAAGAGCACACGTGCTTCAAAAGCCGTGGAAAGAGGCTTAGAGCCGCTTGCCGATATTATTTGGGAACAAACATGTGAGGTGGCAGATCTCGACGTAGTAGCGGCACCCTATATAAATGCAGAAAAAGGTGTTGAGACAACAGCTGATGCATGGGCAGGTGCCATGGATATTATAGCCGAGCGCATTTCAGATAATCCGGATCACCGCGAAGCGATTCGATCCCTGAATATGGCACACGGCGTTCTTTCGTCTGAGCACATTGAAGGTGTGGAAGACACTGTCTTCGAAATGTATTATGATTACAGCGAAGGCGTTTCCAAAGTAGCAAACCATCGAATCCTAGCGCTTAACCGCGGCGAAAAGGAAAAGGTGCTTCGCGTTAAGCTCATAAGCCCGGACGATCAAATTGTTGCATATTTGAAAGACGCCGTTATCACTTCGGAAAAAGCAACCACTTCAGAATACCTTCACCGTGCGGTGGAAGATGCCTACAAACGGCTAATCAGCCCATCTATTGAGCGAGAAGTGCGCAATAGTCTGACAGAGCGCGCTGAAGAAGAAGCAATTCAAGTATTTGGGAAGAATACAAAATCACTACTGCTCATCGCGCCTGTTAAGGATGTACGCATCCTCGCCATTGACCCGAGTTTTCGAACGGGCTGCAAGCTCGCCGTGCTTGATGAAACGGGAAAACTGCTGGAATATGCAACCGTGTATCCAAATGAACCGCAGAATAAAGTCGCTGAAGCGCAAAAGAAAATGCGAGCGCTCATTGAAAAATATGATGTCAACATTATTCCAATCGGCAATGGCACCGCTTCCAGAGAAACGGAAAAAGTCGTTGCTGACATGATTGCAGAAATGGATCGTGAAGTTTACTATACCATTGTCAGCGAAGCAGGGGCTTCTGTTTATTCAGCGTCAAAGCTCGCAACAGAAGAATACCCGGATATTGACGTCTCCATCAGAGGCGCGATTTCCATTGGCAGACGCCTACAGGATCCGCTTGCCGAATTGGTGAAGATCGATCCGAAGAGTATCGGCGTGGGTCAGTACCAGCATGACGTCAATCAAAAACGGCTGGAAGCCCAGCTTGGCAGTGTTGTTGAGGACTGTGTCAACAGCGTCGGTGTCGACCTCAATACGGCAACGCCTTCATTGCTCAGTTATGTATCCGGCATCAACGGGACACTGGCAAAGAACATCGTGGCCTATAGAGATGAAACCGGTAAATTTACGGCGCGCGCTGAACTTTTAAAAGTGAAGCGACTTGGTGACAAAGTGTTTGAACAGTGTGCAGGGTTCTTGCGCATTCCAAAAGGAACCCATCCACTCGACAACACGGCGGTGCATCCGGAGAGCTATGATGCAACGATACAGCTATTAAAAACCCTCAACATCGACCTTGCGGCAATTGCAGAAGGCGGTGCGGCTAACATTGAGGAACGCATTGTTGAAATGGGTGAAGCACCGGCGCCGAAAGTGACGATCAAAGGGCGTCATCAGGGATTCGAAGCGCTAAAAGCACTTAAACAGCCTGAGCGCTCAGATGCGCAAGTTAGAGGCGCTCGCCTGAAAGACGGCTATGAAAAGCTGTCCAAAGCGTTGGGAATCGGCATACCATCTCTCCGCGATATTGTAGAAGAATTGAAAAAACCGGGGCGCGATCCTAGAGAAGATATGCCGAAACCTATTTTTAGGTCTGATGTCCTCAAAATGGAAGATTTAAGACCAGATATGGTTTTAACGGGAACCGTTAGAAATGTTGTCGACTTTGGTGCCTTTGTGGATATCGGTGTCAAACAGGATGGACTCGTGCACATTTCCGAGATCTGCGACCGTTTTATTAAACATCCAATGCAGGTACTCTCCGTTGGGGATACCGTAACGGTTAAAATTTTAAAAGTTGATCTGGTGAGACAAAAGATTTCCCTGACCATGAAAAATGTTGCTGAAGCGAAGCAATCATAAAGGAGGCTTGTACAATGCTCGTCATTCAAAATGCCACCATCTATACCATGGCTGGCGATAACATCCAAAACGGTACAATCTGCATAGCAGACGGTAAAATTACGGATATAGGCACACAGTGTGCGTATCCGGCTGATTCTAAGATCATTGATGCTAAAGGCAAAATGGTGTTCCCGGGATTTATAGATGCACATTGTCACATTGGCATGTGGGAAGAGGGGATTGGTTTTGAAGGTGCTGACGGCAATGAAAAGACAGATCCAATAACGCCGCACCTTCGTGCCGAAGATTCCATTAATCCCCGTGATGAAGCGTTTCGCAATGCAGTCTGTGGCGGCGTGACCACCGCGGCAACTGGGCCGGGCAGCGCCAATGTCGTCGGCGGAACTTTTGTCGTGATGAAGCTTCACGGCGATCGCGTCGATGATATGATTATAAAATCGCCGCTGGCGATGAAATGTGCCTTTGGCGAAAATCCAAAGCGAAATTATAATGAGCGCCATCAGACCCCTATGACACGCATGGGCATTGCGGCTGTACTCAGAGAATTATTGGCAAAGACGAAAGCATATGAGGCAAAGATTGAGGCAGCACAGGGCGATTTAAGTAAAATGCCTGCCTTTGATATGAAACTCGAAGCAATGCGCCCTGTTATGCGCAAAGAAATGCCTTTAAAAGCGCATGCACATCGGGCTGACGATATTTTTACAGCCATTCGCATTGCGAAAGAATTTGATTTAAATTTGACGCTGGAGCACTGTACAGAAGGGCATCTCATTGCATCACATCTGGCAAAGGAGGGTTACCCGGCGATTGTCGGTCCTTCTTTTGGCAATAAATCAAAATTTGAGCTGAATCAAAAAACTTTTGAAACAGCAGATGCACTTTATCGCGCAGGCGTTAAGATCGCCATCATGACAGATAGCCCGGTGACACCGCTGGAATCACTTCCGATGTGCGCAGCGCTTGCACATAAAGCGGGACTCCCAATGATGGAAGCATTGAAATGCATCACCATTAACCCTGCTGAAATTCTGGGTGTTTCAGAGCGCGTAGGGTCTATCGAAATAGGAAAGGATGCAGATGTCGTTATTTGGGACGGACACCCGTTTGACTTGCAGGCATCGGTAGCATATACGATTATCAATGGTAAGATTGTCTATGAACGAACAAAATGAGTATAAAGAACAAAAAGGAAACAACGGACATAAGGAACATAAGGAACATAACAAACAGGAAGATCGTGATAAAAGTAAAATTTGCCACGAGTGCAACGCGGTTTCAATAACGGTCGATGTACTTGAAAAGACTGTTGAGTTGGCATCTATTTTAGCTGAGACGATAAAACCGGGGGATATACTGTGCCTTTCCGGTGATCTCGGCGCCGGCAAGACGACGTTTACACAGGCGCTGTGCAAAGCACTTGGTGTGACAGAACGCGTTACCAGCCCGACGTTTAATATCATGAACCAGTATGAGGGCCGTTTGCCGATATATCATTTTGATGTCTATCGCATTGCAGACCCGGATGAAATGTATGAAATCGGGTTTGAGGAATACCTCAATGGTGAAGGTGTGAGCATTATTGAATGGGCGCCGCTCGTTGAAGTGCTTATTCCTGAAGATGCTGTTTGGATGACCATAATGACGACGGGCGAAACATCGCGAAAGATTTGTTTAAGGGGACCGTCTGAAAAACTGGGGAGGCTGACGCATGAAATTACTGGGTATTGATACATCAACACAGACCGCGAGTGTTGCCATTTTTGAAAATGGCAATATACTGGGTGAAATGCTGCTGAATACGCCATTAACACATTCACAGAAGCTAATGCCTATGGTGGAGAGCTTGATGGCACAGCTTTCGCTTAAAATAAAAGATCTTGACGGCTACTATGTAACGACGGGACCGGGGTCTTTTACAGGTGTTCGAATTGGTGTGAGTACGGTAAAAGCATTCGCACAGGCACACCCAAAACCAATTGTCACCATGAGCAGTACGGCGCTTTTGGCACTTGGCAATCTGCAGCATGAAGGCGTTATTGTATCGCTTTTGGATGCCAAAAGAGAAAGTGCCTACTATGGCATTTATCGTTCTGATGGTTCGGAACTCAAGACACTGCACGAAGGTGCGGCAACGCTGGCAGAAGTCCATCAAATGCTGGAAGCGGAATTCTCTGCAGAGCGCATTCTCATCGTTGGTGAGGCGACAGCCATTTACCCTGCTTTTTTTGAAACACTGATCAGTATGTGGAATAAGAACAATTACTTGTTTGGCAAACAGCGACACAATATCATCAATGCAACAAGTTTTTGCCATTTGGCATTTGAAACGGCATCACATCACACTTATCTTGATATTTCGGCGAATTATATGAAGAAATCTCAAGCTGAGCGCGATTTAAAATAGTTGAGGAAAAGGTATAATGCATCGTTTAATCCTTTCACCACAATCTGTATCGCTTATTTAAGATGAGCATTTAACCTGTTGTCGTGAAGAATCAACGAAAACGCGTATACAATTTCCGTAGTTGCCTCAATTGAAAAAGAATTTGGTGAACGTATTATGAAAATTGAAATCAGAAGAATGGTTTATGAAGATCTCGATGAAATTATGGAGATGGAAGTTAAGTCGTTCAGCACACCGTGGTCACGGAAAGCATTTGAAAATGAACTCGTCAACAATATGCTGGCGGTTTATTATGTTGCAGTTTATGAAGGCAAGTGTATCGGATACGCCGGCATGTGGCATGTGATGGATGAACTTCATATAACCAATGTTGCCGTACATCCGGATTATCGAGGTCATCACATTGCCAATTTGCTGATGGAGGCTCTCATTGCATTTGGCGATTCGGATGCGTATGTGGGCATGACGCTGGAAGTGCGCGTTGGCAATCATGTGGCCATACATTTATATGAAAAATATGGATTTACAAAACTGGGCATCCGGAGGGGCTACTATCAGGATAACGGCGAGGATGCAATGGTAATGTGGAAGGAGCTCAAAAAAAATGCCTAAAGAAATGCCGAAAGAACTGTACACACTGGCAATTGAGACGAGCTGTGATGAAACGGCATGTGCCATTTTAAAGAACGGTCGTGAAGTGATCGCAGGCACTGTCTATACGCAAATTGAGCTGCATCGAACATTTGGCGGCGTTGTGCCGGAAGTCGCTTCCAGAAATCATCTTGAGAAAATATCTCAGGTAATCGATCAATGCCTCGAGAAGGCAGAAATGACGCTTCAAGATGTCGATCATATTGCCGTGACATATGGACCGGGTCTCGTCGGCGCACTGCTGGTAGGGCTTTCAACAGCCAAGGCACTGGCTTTTGCTCTGGATAAGCCACTCATTCCCGTGCATCATATTGAAGGGCACATTGCAGCAAACTACATTGCACATCCTGCACTGGAACCACCATTTATCAGTCTGGTGGTATCGGGGGGGCATACGCATCTTGTTGAAGTAACGGATTATACAACGTTTAACGTCATTGGACAAACGCGGGATGATGCCGCGGGAGAAGCTTTTGACAAAGTGGCGAGAACATTGGGGCTTGGCTATCCCGGAGGCCCGGAAATCGATCGCGTGGCACGGGAAGGCAATGCACAGGCGATTGATTTTCCAAGGGCCATGTTGGAAAGTGGAAGCCTTGATTTTAGTTTTAGCGGTCTTAAGTCAGCAGTACTGAATTATTTAAACAGTTGCCGAATGAAGGATGAAACCATTAATGTGCCTGATGTCGCAGCAAGTTTTCAAGCAGCCGTAACGGAAATTTTAACGATCAAGGCACTGGAGGCATTAAAAGAGACAGGGCATCAGCAGCTCGTGCTTGCAGGCGGCGTTGCCGCCAATAGTGATCTTCGGAAACGGCTGGCTGAGGCTTTGCATGAAAAGGGCTATGCTTTTTATTATCCGCCGCTCAGTCTTTGTACGGATAACGCGGAAATGATTGGCTGTGCCGGTTATTACAATGCAGTGGCTGGTATAAGAGGCGATATGCATATTAATGCAGTGCCGAATCTTAAAATAGGGAGCAAAATGGGGCAGTAGCCCCATTTACTTTTTTGTCTGAAAAAACTGAGTATTTGATAAAATCGGATGTTATGTAAAGCGACAAAAAACCTGTATGAATCTGTTCAAAGAAACATACAATTGTTTATAACTCTGTGGATAGTGTGGAATATTCTGAATTTTTGGGCATTGAAATTCACAGCCAATGTGGATAAAGTGATAAAAACTTGTGGATAAAGGCAGTGTTCTGTTGATAATGTTGTATACGTGTGAATAGATTACGCTGAATATCGCGTTGATAAAGGGTGACATAATTTATGACTTTTATACTGCATAAAAATTGACGTCGTGCATAGATGTGAAAAAGGTCTGTCGTCTTATGCACGAATACAGATGAAGGTCTATTCAAATACGGTAATCGCATACGAACGAATGTCTATTGTCGATGAATGAGGAACGGTATCATTCCAATAACGAACAGCAATGCATAAAAAAAGAATCCCGCTAATGGGATTCTTTTGAATTGTCAGCATATGCTTTATGGTATTAGATGCATACAAGCTATTAAATGCTGTCTATTTCATGAATGGCAGCCGCTGCATCTGTACTTTGCATCCGTTTGATGTTTTAACGATTGAATTGTGTATGCATATTGTAAGTATTAAGCGTCAACACCTTCGCCATTGAGGTAGTTGATAATGTCTGCAATGCAGTTGAATGATTCTGCGACCTCGTCTGGAATGCTTACTTCAAATTCATCTTCAATTGCCATGATAATATCTACCGCATCAATTGAATCAATATCCATGCTGTCAAAAGCCGAGTCCATTGTGACTTCACTTGGCTCTATGACTCCAAGCTGTTCAACAATGATGGCTTTTATTCTTTTAAACATAAGAACCTCCTAAATAAGTAAAGATCGTGATATTAAAGCGCACATAGGACACTTTCCCCAAAGAAATAATTGTATAATGTCGGTCGTCAATTTTAATTATAAAGAAATTCGCAGATTTGTCTATAATATTTTTAGGATATGTGACCTAGAGATCTCGTGAACGATCTATTCATTTTCTTCAAGCAATCGTTCAAGATCCTGATAAAGTGCATCAATTTGACGCGTTTGATCGGCGATATCGTCATTGACGGCTTTTGCCTTGGCGCTGTCTGAAAAGACTGTTTCATCACACAGTGCGAGCTGTAATTCGTGCAGGCGTTCTTCCGCTTCATGGATATCCTTTTCAAGCGTTTCAAGCGCCATTCGCTGTGCCTTGGCTTCTGATTTTTTTGCTTTTTCACGTCGGGCTATTTCGCGCTGTTTTGTCTTTGTAACTTGCGGTTCTACAGTGGTTTCCTTGGATAGCCACGCTGCCTCTTCGAGTTTTTCGAGATAATAATCATAATTTCCCCAGTAGATATGAATGCCCTCAGGGGTTAAGTCAAAAATCTTTGTACAGATCTTATTGAGAAAATACCTGTCGTGGGAAATGGCAAAAAGTGTACCGTCGTATGCGGTCAGCGCTTCTTCAAGTGCTTCTTTGGCCATTAAATCCAAGTGGTTGGTGGGTTCATCCAGAAATAAGAGATTGTCGCCGCTCAGCATGAGCTTCAAAAGTGAAAGTCGGCTCTTTTCACCGCCACTTAGGTCGGGAACGCGTTTTTCAATATCGTCACCGCTAAAGAGAAAAGCCCCGAGGAGTGTCCGCACTTCCGTTAGAGAGAGTTGAGGATAGGCGTCGTGGATTTCACTGAGAACGGATGAATCCATCGACAGATTGCGAAGTTCCTGATCGTAATAGCCTGGAACCACATGATGCCCCATTGCGATTTCGCCTGTATCGGCTTCGAGTTGTCCCAGCAGAATGCGGAAGAGGGTTGTTTTGCCAACGCCGTTAGGACCAATGAGACCGATTTTTTCACCGCGGTAGATTTCAAAAGATGCATGCTCAAAAATACGGTGTTCACCAAAAGATTTCGAAATGTTTTCCGCAATCAGTACTTCGCGCCCGCTTTGCGTATTGCTTTGCAGGTGAATGGTAAAATGCGACTTGAGCAGCAGTGGCCGATCAATACGTTCCACATGTGCCAGTCGTTTTTCTCTGGATCGAGCGCGTTTGGCAAGTTTTTCCGTACCGCGTTCTTTATAGCTTTTGATAAGCGCTTCCTGTTTTTGGACGGCTTTTGTTTGCTGTTCGTATTTTTTTAACGCGGCTTCATAATTGCTTTGTTTAACTTTTAAGTACTGAGAATAGTTGCCGGTGTACTCGAAGAGCGCCTTGAATTCGATTTCATATATTTTGGTTGTCACCTGATCGAGGAAATAGCGGTCGTGGGAAATAATGATAACGGTACCGTCGTACTCCTTTAAATATGTTTCAAGCCATTTAATTGCCTGAATGTCCAAATGGTTGGTCGGTTCGTCAAGCAGCAGAATATCAGGCTGCTTTAACAGCAGTCTGGCAATGCCGACGCGTGATTTTTGACCGCCGCTGAGTTGGTTGACAGATTTGTGATGCGATTCGAGCTCAAAACCAAGGCCGTTGAGAACACCGTGAATTCGACTGTCAATTTCATAACCGGAGGCTCTGTCGAAAGCTTCCTGCAGTAATGCGTACTGTTTGAGCAGTGAATCCGAATCATCGGGTGTGGCAGCGGCCATCGCCTTTTCCAACGCACGCATTTGGAGTTCAATGTCCAGGACATCTTCAAAGACTTCCAGACAGTATTCAAATGCGGAAATGTGCATATCAATGGTCGTGTTTTGCGCTAAATAGCCAATGGTCATCTCTTTTGAAATAAAGAGGTCGCCGCTGTCCCGTGAAGATTCACCGGTCAAAATGCGCATAAGTGTTGTCTTGCCTGCGCCATTGGCGCCAATTAGCCCGATTCGATCGCCTTTGGAAGCGGTAAAGGATATATCCTCTAAAATGGTATCAATACCATATGCTTTTGATATATTTGTACAGGATAGTGCAATCATGGGCACCTCGTTTCTTTGTAAAAAATGGATAAATGCTAAAACCTGAAAAATAAACCGATAATATAAAATAAATCGAAAACCCTGAAAATGAATCTAAAACCCTGAAAATGAATCTAAACCTGAAAATAAATCTAAACCCCTTAAAATGAATCTAAAAACCTAAAATTAAAAATAGCAGAAATATGAAAATAGTAGATCTTGTCACAATAGGATTAAAATTTGTATGAAGGCATTGCCTCACTTAAAATATAAAAATGAATAAACGAGATAAACGAGAGCTTGTCTCAATTCCCTAAGGAGAGGCGCCAGTGCGCTTGTAAGGTTGAAATCCCATCCCGGAGGGGAACTTAGCGGTTTAATTTTATCATGTCTAGGAGTATTATAACAGACGAATCCAAGTAAAGGCAAAGGAAGAAGCGGATGTTCTAAAATGTGTACAATCATTGGTGGACCCCTTGTTATTAATTTGACATATTTTTTCTTGAAATGTATAATCTTATCAAAAGCTTGTGAGGATCGACAAGTTGAATCAAGAGGTGGTTTATGAAGGAAAAGAATATCTCTTTGGCCGTTATTCGGCGTCTGCCGAAATACCATCGGTACTTGAAAGAGATGCTAGACAATGACATTAAGCGTATTTCATCAAAAGAACTGAGTAAGGTGATTGGTTTTACAGCCTCCAAAATTCGACAGGACCTCAATAATTTTGGTGGCTTCGGCCAGCAAGGCTACGGCTACAACGTCGAAGACCTCTATGAGGAAATCGGCAAAATATTGGGCCTGACCAGAGACTATAATGTCATCATCGTAGGTGCCGGCAACTTGGGCCAGGCGCTTGCCAATTACTCAAGTTTCGGAAGACTGGGCTTTAAGCTCAAGGCAATGTTTGATATCAATCCTAAAATTGTTGGATTGACCATCAAAGAAATTCAGGTTCTGGACATGGACACGTTTGAATCATTTGTAAACGAAAACAATGTTGAAATTGTTTACATTTGTACAAACAGAGACGGTGCGCAGGACGTGGCAGATCGTATTGCTAAGACAAATGTCAAAGCGATATGGAATTTTGCGCCGGTTGATTTAAAGGTGCCAGAAGATGTGGTCGTCGAAAATGTGCACCTGATCGACAATTTACTTACGCTCTCCTATTTTTTAAAGGAGAATTAAGGCATTTCAAAATACGTGTACTTTTAAGACAAGGGATATCCTTGTCTTTCTTTTTTGTTTTTGGTAAAATAAAATCAGGGATTGTCACACTATATTAAGTGGTCATAAAAAGATAAAAGCGATCACACAAAAATTGGGAGGTAAAACACAATGAAAGAAGTTGTAATTGTAAGTGCCGTCAGAACAGCACTCGGTACATTCGGTGGTACACTGAAAGGCGTTAAGCCAGCTGATTTAGGCTCAATCGTCATGAAAGAAGCACTTGAAAGAGCTAAAGTAGCACCTGATCAAGTTGATGAAGTTATCTTTGGATCAGTGCTCCAAGCAGGCTATGGTCAAGGTGTTGCCCGTCAAGCATGGGTCAACAACGGTTTTCCTGTAGAAGTGCCTTGTACAACCATCAACATGATTTGCGGTTCTGGTCTTAAAGCGATCTCAATGGCAGCTCAAACAATTATAGCCGGTGATAACGATGTCGTTATCTGCGGTGGTACTGAGAACATGAGTATGGCACCTTACCTCGTTCCATCTGGCCGCTGGGGTCAAAGAATGGGCGACGGCAAATTCTATGACGTTATGGTTAACGATGGCTTAACAGATGTTTTCAATAACTATCACATGGGTATTACAGCAGAAAACGTTGCTGAAAAATACAATGTAACACGTGAAGATCAAGATGCATTTGCTTATGAATCACAAAGAAGAGCGATTGCTGCCAGAGATAACGGCAGATTTAAAGATGAAATCGTACCTGTTGTCATTCCACAAAGAAAAGGCGATCCTGTCGTTTTCGAAGTGGATGAACATATGAAAGATACAACTGTTGAAAAATTGGCGAAACTTAAGCCAGCTTTCAAGAAAGATGGGACTGTAACAGCCGGCAATGCATCAGGTATTAATGACGGTGCGTCATGCGTACTCGTTATGAGCAAAGAAAAAGCTGAAGAACTTGGCGTAAAACCATTATGTACAATTGTATCATTTGCTTCTGCAGGGGTTGATCCTTCAATCATGGGTATCGGTCCAATTCCGGCGTCTACTAAAGCGCTTGAAAAAGCAGGCCTTAAAGCAAGTGACATGGATCTTGTCGAAGCAAATGAAGCATTTGCAGCGCAAGCGATTGCAGTTGTTAGAGAAATGGGTTGGGATCCTGCAATTGTCAACGTCAATGGCGGCGCGATTGCACTTGGTCATCCAATTGGCGCTTCAGGAAACCGTATCTTTGTTACACTGCTCCATGAAATGATTAAGAGAGATGCTAAATTAGGATTGGCAACACTCTGTATCGGTGGCGGTATGGGTGAAGCATTAATCGTTAAGAGAGACTAACGAATCAAATGGATGCGTTTTAATCTCGAAGAGGCAAGAGGGTAATGGCAAACTATCGAAAAGAAATTGCACATATGCTCGACCGGATGCTGATTAAGGTGCTTCATCAAGATAAAGCAGGCTTCTATAAAAAGGCAGTGAGTGCAAAGCTCAATCTTCTGGATATGCTTATTTTAAGACGGCTCGAAGAAATCGGTATGATGAAGCTCAGTGATATGGTCAGCTATTTGGAAGTTGACCGCAACGTTTTGACCACCTCTTTGAAGCGACTGCAAAGTGTTAATTTGATCTGTAAGCGAACGGATTCCGTAGACGGCAGAGCTCAGATTATCGTGCTTTCTGAATATGGAGAGCAATTTGTCAAAGCGCTTAGTGAAGCCTCTCAGTCAGAGATGGATTTTGTCCTTCAGGACATCACGGTTAACGAAGAAAAGGCAATCCTAAAGTTCTTGAGTAAAATCGTACAGTATCATACAAACAAGTATGAGCTGGACGCATTTGATACAAAACAAAAATAATAAAACATAACGACGGTATCTCAGATGCCGTCGTTTTTTTGCCTTTATGCGCCCAAAGCGAAGCGCGTGTTCCGGCGAATGTCTATGTCTTTTTGCACACAGTGGCGCAAATGAGGAACACGATGAATATATATACGGTTGCGAAAAAATGTGAAAGATCCGGCTAACGCGATTATTCAATTTTCTCAAATCGCTCCTAAGCAAGCAAAATGAGATGAGAAACGAAAAAAATTTTTAAAAAAATAATTTCAAGATTGAAGGTGCTGCTTTAATCAGTGTCAATTGTCTGTCAATAATACAGTATGTTTATGCAAAAAAATAACCTGAAGTGCATAAACACTTCAGGTTATATGTTTTTTAAACTTATTCTGGTTGAGGTGCATCTACTGGGCAAACATTTGCACAAGCGCCACAATCGATGCAAGCATCACTAATAACATAAATGCTATCGCCAGCTGAGATTGCGCCTACTGGGCATTCAGCTTCACAAGCGCCACAAGAAATACAAGTATCTTTAATTACGTACATGATAGTTCCTCCTTTATTGATTTGCGGTTCTTAAGAACCAATTGATAAATCTATGATACTCAAAAAAAAAGCGAAACAAAACTTTATTTGTTAAAATATTCTCGAAAAACTTCTAATTAGAATGATAATCATTATTAATGTCTAAAATCAGGAAAATAATCATAAAATTGATGAAAAATTGCATCTAAATGAAATATATCTTGCATAATGTTCAGGTATAAGAAATATTTATTGCAATTGTGTCGAAAAATATATACAATTTTGTTCGAATTTGCGTTACACTATAGTTGAAGAACGGTTGGTGTTGACGTTTGAGCGGAACCAGAATGGATGTCAATTAGTATCGTTCTAACAGGGCAGATCATTAAAGGAGATGTATGAGATGAATTACATTGAGACGGTATTTGAACAAGTTAAGCAACGCAATGCGAATGAACCTGAATTTATCCAAGCAGTTGAGGAAGTATTCAAATCGCTGGCACCGGTACTTGATAAGCATCCGGAATACGTTGAAGCCAATATTTTGGCGCGTATTGTTGAGCCTGAGCGTCAGATTATTTTCAGAGTGCCTTGGGTAGATCGCTATGGCAAGCTTCAAGTGAACAGAGGTTTTCGCGTTCAGTTTAACGGCGCCATTGGACCATACAAAGGCGGCCTTCGTTTTCACAAATCCGTTTATATTGGCATCATCAAATTTTTAGGCTTTGAACAAACGTTCAAAAATTCACTGACCGGCCTGCCAATCGGTGGCGGCAAAGGTGGTTCTGACTTCGATCCAAATGGTAAAACAGACGAAGAAGTTTTGCGTTTCTGCCAAAGCTTCATGACAGAACTCTATCGTCATATTGGACCAAATGTGGATGTACCGGCAGGCGATATCGGCTGCGGCGGCCGTGAAATCGGCTATTTGTTCGGACAGTACCGACGTATTCGCGGCGCTTTCGAAAATGGTGTATTAACAGGTAAGGGACTGTCTTACGGCGGTTCATTAATCAGGCCGGAAGCAACAGGATTTGGCGTCACTTATTTTACACGTGAAATGCTAAAAGCTAACGGCGAATCTTTCGAAGGCAAAACGGTTGCACTCTCTGGATTTGGCAATGTTACTTGGGGTACTGCACGAAAAGTGACAGAACTTGGCGGTAAAGTCATTACGATTTCCGGACCAGATGGTTATGTCTTGGATGAAGCTGGTATCGTTGGCGAAAAAATTGATTATCTCGTAACCCTTCGAAACAGCGGCCAAGATATTGTTGAGCCATATGCTGAAAAATTTGGCGCTAAATTCTTCAAGGGTGAGCGTCCATGGGGCGTAAAGGCAGATATTATGATACCGTGTGCAACACAAAACGAAATTCACTTGTCACATGCTGAGCAAATTGTTGCCAATGGCGTCAAATTTGTCTGTGAAGCATCCAACATGCCTTGTACCAATGAAGCAGTTGCCTACTTACAGGCTAATGGTGTCATCGTAGGGCCGTCAAAGGCGGCGAATGCAGGTGGGGTCGCTACTTCTGCGCTGGAAATGAGCCAGAACTCAATGAGACTTTCATGGACTGAAGAAGAAGTAGATGCAAAGCTTGATCAGATTATGACCAATATTCATAAAATGGCATCTGAGACAGCAGCAGCATATGGTTTGGGCTATGACCTCGTTGCTGGTGCCAATATTGCAGGCTTCTTAAAAGTAGCTGATGCGATGTTTGCACAAGGTGATTATTAGATCCCAGTCAGTAAAGTTTCGATGTTTTTAGGTAAAGATCGTGGGCGCTGTTATAAAAGGCATTGAGTTGAGCACGATATAATAACCGAATAGATTAAGATTATATAAGGGCTGTTGCACCTCCAATAGAGAGGTACATCAGCCCTTTTTTAGGATAAGGTTTCGCCATATGCTGATAAAGACATGCTATTTGCACAAATCCAGTTAAAAAAATGGTAAAATAGGACCAATTAACTAAGGAAATTGTATAACAGTCTTAAGGTGATCCTTCACCATCATCTGTTGATTTTCAGCCTTTAAAGGACATATGGATAATGGTGAAAGGCTTAAGCTTTAAATGATGTAATTTCCTCGAATATCAAAAGGGGAGGGTTTAACATGTTTGGTATGAAGCGACGTTTGGGCATTATGTTGCTGATATTTGTATTGATCGCTACGGGTTGCAGTACAACGACTTCAAAAACGGCAGACGAAACACCCACTATGGTAGCGAAATCAATGACAGAAAGTGTTGTGCAAGTCGATTATTTCAGCGATTTATTTGCCTTGGACGACATGAACAATGCGGATATAACCGCGATGCTGGCTTCGGAATCATATGATGATTTGGTTGCCGCCAGTCCATTCTATACATCGGATATTTTCAGATTGCAGTTTGAAGATCAACAGTATTTTGAAATGCGCAATTCAGCCATTGAAGAGACGATTCGCACGGGCGATCAAATGTATGAAAATGGACAGAAACTGACGCTAATGATTGAAGAAGCGCAAAAGGTTATATTAGCGGCCTATGCGGACAAGGCAGAAAGTGAATCCGTAATTTCTGCGTATTACCAGACGATGCTGAACGATTACAGTGATGAGATGATGTATTTGTCGCTGTTGAAGGCTCAGATCGACGGTTTGGAAGCTGCAACAGGCGATGCCTATACTGATGCGTGGTTTTCATATATGCGGGTAACGAAACAGAATGACTTTACGATACGTGAAATAGCATGGGTCGCACGGCTCGTTCAAGATGCAGTTCTTTTGCGCGACGCCTATCCAAATGAACTGAAAGACCTCGAAGATGAAGTCGTTTCACTAAATGCCAAGGAAGCGGATATAACCGTGCTAATGGATCAGCTCAATACGGTTTTGTACCGACTGGATGCACTGGAAAAAGCAGATGCCTATGCAACGGTTTCACTGCTTAAATATTTGGAGAATTACAATTTGACCATTCAGCCGTCTATTCGTGCGCTGGTGCCAAGAGAAGGCCTTGATGCGGAATCAATTGAGCTTGCGATATCAACAAATGCATATATGATTGAAAGCATCCGCCTGATGGGGGCGACGCTCGTCGATCTCTACCAGTTAGACGAACGCTATGCTACCGGTGAAAAGCAGACGGGGATGGAAGCCTTTTCACTGACAAGTGCTGTGTTTATGGCGGCTTCAAGTGAAGATACAACTTCGGAAAGTGCACTTGCCGATGCGAAAGCAACACTCAATAAGGTGCCGAAGAAGACAGAGCCACCCGGATTTTTCAACGTGATGTACAATGCTATTCGCAAAGTACCGGGTATATTAATTGAAAAAACAAGTACAGCCGTTTACAAACAGGCGCTTAATTACTATGCGGATGATTATGGTCTGGATGAAAGTGTCTTTGATGAGGATAAAGTGAGAGCAGATAAAGAAGCTTATCATCGCATTCAAAGCGGCACGGCCGGTTCAGAAACAATTCATTCGGCACAGGCATACATTACCAGTGCGGAAGAAAGTATTGGGAAGCTTTCAGATGCTATGCTGGGAAAAGACAGCACGCTGTCAAAAGTGATTAAAGGCAGCTCCAAATTTGCCATCGGTTGTTTTACAGGGGCTTCAAAATCCATGTTGACCTTAATGGACCCGACGGCGACAGCAGGCGATCTGGCGAAAGCTTCTGTCGATGTGACACTTGCCGCGGCGGGCAGTTCAAAAACTGTGGAAAAGATATTTAAAGCAGGCAAGAGCAAAGTACTGTCATTCTTTGGCATTAAAGCGTCGACGGCGACGGCTGTTAAAGAAACGACGAAAACGCTGCTTGGCAAGGCATCGAATTTCCTTTCAAAGGCTAAAAGTACAGCCGGAAATTTTATTGAATCAGCAATTGGGAGCGTTAACCAAGCATCAAAATTCGGAAAGTTTATTACAGGTGCCGGTGAAGTCTTGTCAAAAGCGACGACGACTGTTGTCGAAAGCAGTAAAAAGCTCTTTACGAGCATGGCAGACAGTACCAGCAAAATCTACAAAACTTTTACCGGTAAAATGGGAACGCTGGCACAGAAGACAGTTGAAAATGAGAGTTTGATTGGCAAGGCTGTCGGCAGCAGCTACGGCGAAGTGCTTGAAGGCTATGTAAAGGGTTCTGTCTATGATAAGATTCCGACCTTTGTCAATTCTACACTTGCGTGGGTGAAATCAGAGACAGAAACGGCTTCGGCAGCAGAGGGCGTAAAAGGTGATGCTTCAAGCCTGAATGATGCCGCTGAAGCGGCTGCAATGGATGCTTTGAATGCACAGCAGTCGAATGCAGCAGATGATTCTGCAGAATCCGATGAAAACAGCAGCATGGAAGCGGCTGCGGCTGGAAGCGACTATTTTGGAAATGAAGCTGTCAACACCACAGATGCAGCAGATACAAACGCAGAAGTAAACATAAATGCAGAAGCAAACGCAGAAGCCGAGAATTCAGATACAGAAAATATGGATACAGAAAATATGGATACAGAAAATATGGATACAGGAAATATGGATATGGAAAATGAAGATGCGGATACAGAAAAAGCAGATGCTGAAGACGCTAATGATAAAAATGTAAATGCTGAAGATGCAGGTGATGATGCAGCGATAACGGAGGTGCCGTCAAGTGAGATCATGACGACGGATAATGCGAGTCTTTACGAGGGAACATACAAGGGCGCTTTTCAGCCGTCGACTATTGCGGGGATGGCCTTTGATTTTAACGCATCCAATTCATCGCTTACCATGACTGTTGCCAAAAATAAAATTACCATTGTCACGACATTTGACAGTCCAATGCTGGAAGGCGACACAATGACGTTTAATCAATACAGCATTGATGATGCCGGTAAAATGAAGTTAACACGCATTGATGATGAGGGGGATAAACAGGTGATTAATGTTCAGTTCTTAGATGCCCACAAAATCACCGGAACCGTTACTCTTTTTGATGGCAATGCCGCGATGGGTGACCTTAAATTTAGCGGTCAGTAGTATCCTTCACTGCCAAATTAAAATGAGCATGCTAAAATCAGTATTTTAAAACCAGTGCAACACGTCATTTCGTGTACACTGGTTTTTTGTGCACTAAACACAAAGGACAAATGCCAGTTGTTAAAATATTGTACAGAATGTATAATGTGATTATAAAAAAGTAATAAAGAGGGATCCATTTTGAAGAATGAAACCATAGTTTACTTAAACGAAATTCTCGCGCTGCCGCTCTTTGAGCACTGCCGCGTCATCACAAAGGAATCGCCGCTTTCGCAGTGCGCAACTTCGATTAACGTCATGCTGGACAAAGAAATTGTGGAATGGCTGGGAAAGGATCAAATTTTACTGACAACGGGAAAAGTTGTCGAAAAGCTTACAGTTGAAGAACAGATTGAATTGTTTCGCGCCATTCGAAGCAAAGCTGTCAGTGCCGTTTTTATCAAAATTTCACCATACTTGCCGGCACTGCCTGAAGCAGTCATTGACACCTGCAATGAAATCGGCCTCGTCATCGTTGATCTCGATTATGAAGTGACCTTTACGAATATTTTTTCTCATGTTTATGAATTGATGTTCAACAAGCAGTCTACCGTTTTAAAACGCGTTGAAAATCTGCATCAGGATACCATGCAGGTTGTCGTCAGCGGCGGGGGTATTGAAGATGTTTTGCGAAGTGTGCACAAAACCATCAGCGTGCCCGTTTTCGTCAGAGATTACTATTTTGAAAATACTTATTTTGTGAAATCAGCGTTTTCAGATGATTATACGCTTTTGTATGAAAACATTGAAAATGTTCATTTTGAAGGCAAGAACGGCAAGCTCATACACGATACGGTTCCCTACCGGGGGCGTGAAATTGAACGGCTCCTAGTGCCGATTGTCGTTAAAAATCAGGTATATGGTCATTTGGTTGCCTATGGTACCAATCAGGGCATTTCAAATTACGATCAGTTAGGTCTCGAATCAACTTCGCATATTGTTGCACTTGATTTTCTGAAAAAAATATCCGTCCACGAAGTCGAAAACAAGTATAAGCTCGAATTCTTTGATGATTTGATATCGCTTGATGAAGATCGACGCGCCAAGGCAATTGAACGTGCGGCCAACTTCCGATTTATTGAAAGTGCTCAATACGCCATGCTCTGTCTCAGACTTGTCGGGAAGAATCAAGCCGAAGACCAAATGCGCGTCGTCTATCTTCTGGAGCTGATTTGCAAAGACATGGGGCACGCCTACCTCATCCTGAATAAGAGCGAGTGCATATACGTACTCGTCATGCTCAAAGAAGGTGAGGGCGTTGCACTGACAAAACGCTACGCGACGTATATCTATGATGTTTTAAAGGGCAAGATGAAAAAGCATCAGATTAAAATCGGCGTCGGCAGAATAGTCAAAGGCCTGCTCAATGGCCATAAGAGCAAAGTCGATGCCTATAAAGCACTGGAGGCAGCGGCGAATTACCTGCCAAAAGATGTCGTGTTCTTTGAAGAAATGGGTGTCTATAAAATTTTGTCTCAAAGCAGCATTAGGCAGGAGCTCGAACATTTTGCCGAAGAAGTCTTGGGCAAACTCGTCGCTTACGATCAGCGCAGAGATACAGAACTCATTAAAACGCTGGAAGTCTATTTTGCCTGCAACGGCAATTTGAAAAAAATGTCTGAATCGCTCTACACGCATTACAACACAATCCTCTATCGCCTCAACCGCATACAGGAAATCATCGAATTGAGCCTTGACAATGAAGAACATCGTTTTGCGATTCAAACCGCGCTGAAAGTAAATCTCATATTAAAGGAGTAACCGGCTATGCTTAACCTTCTGATGGCATTGATTTATCGTGTAGGCCTGATTATTATGATAGGTCTCGTCTTCTCTAGGGCAAAATCCTTTGTTAATATTCTTGAAAAGAAAGCGCTGACGCTGAGAGACAAGCTGACCATCTCTATTTTATTTGCGCTTTTAAGCGTGCTGGGGACGTATACGGGGATTAAATACAATGGTTCGATCGTGAATACACGCGTTGTTGGCGTCGCTGTTGGCGGCCTTTTAGGCGGCCCATTCGTCGGTATGCTGGCAGGCCTTATTTCCGGCGGACATCGGTATTTGATCGACATCGGCGGCTTTACAGCGCTCTCGTGCGGTATTTCGACGCTTACAGAAGGCTTTATCGCAGGACTCTTAAGCAAGGCATTTCAAAATTCACATAAAAAGATAGCATTTGCACTGGTGACGGGAATTTTTTTAGAGGCACTGCAAATGCTTATCGTCATTCTCGTTGCGAGACCAATTGATGCGGCTGTGGAACTCGTTCGCGTCATTAGTTTTCCGATGATTCTCGTCAATTCTATTGGCATTGCCCTCTTTCTCATGATTATTACCAATATTCAAAGTATCAATACGCTGCAGGCGCGTTACCGTTCGCGTCAGGCGCTGCTCATTGCCGACAAGACGACTGAGGCACTGCGCGCAGGTCTCAACGAATCGACTGCACAGGTTACGGCAGAATACATCTTGAGCTCAACTGATTTTGATGCCGTTTCCATTACGGATCGCTATAAAGCGCTGGCGCATGTGGGCAAGGAAAGTGATCACCACTATGCAGGCAGAGAAATCATGACGCAAATTACCAAAAACGTCCTGAGAACCGGTGAAATTATGACGGCCTATTCAAAAGAGGAAATCGGTTGTCCCCAAAAGAACTGCCATCTTCAATCGGCGGTCATTGCACCGCTGAAAGACGGTGAAATCATTCTCGGCACCTTAAAGTTTTATCGGGTGACACAGGGGCTTTCAGATGTCGATATCGAAATTGCAAGGGGACTGTCCAATTTGCTTTCTACACAGCTTCGCGTGACGACGCTGGAAGCTCAGTCAAAACTTGCACTCAGTGCTGAAATAAAAGCACTGCAGGCACAAATTAGTCCGCACTTCTTTTTTAATACACTCAATGTCATCGGTTCGCTCATTCGAACGAATCCAATGCGCGCTCGAGAAGTCCTCATGGATCTCAGCAGTTATCTGCGCAATAACATGCAGTCGCTTAAAGGTGAAATCTATCTTCGCGATGAAATCATGCATACGGAGAAATTTCTGAAAATTATTCAGGCGCGTTTTGGTGACGGCATTGTATTTGAATCAGATATTCAAGTGAGCACAGAAATTAAGATTTTGCCGCTTATTATTCAGCCAATTGTTGAGAATGCCGTGCTGCATGGCATTATTCCAAAGGGGAGTGTGGGGAAAGTCAAATTGAGTGTCTATCGGCAGCAAGAAGATCTGGTTATCAATATTGCCGACAATGGCATTGGCATGCCGGAAGAGAAACTGAATGAAATTCAAAGAGACGGCGTTCAGGATTCCATTGGAATCAACAATGTCAAACAACGCATTAAAAAACACTTTGGGGATCGGGGTCACTTTCAGATCGACAGCCATCTCGGCGATGGTACGGTTGTGACGCTGACATTCCCGTATCAACAGGAAATGGAGGTAAAACATGCTTAAATGCATCGTTATTGATGACGAAAAACCCGCCGCGGACGAGATGGTCTACATGCTGTCACAATTTGAAGATGTAGAAGTCGTCGAAACGTTTACAGATTGCATGACATTTGTTTCAGCCATTGAAAAATACCGAGGGCATATTTTGTTTTTAGATATCAACATGCCCAAAATTTCAGGCTTGCTCATTGCCGACCATATCATCAAAAATAACATTCCCATTCGAATTGTCTTTGTAACGGCTTATGATACATATGCCATAAAGGCTTTTGAGGTCAATGCTGTTGATTACCTGCTCAAGCCAGTTGAAAAGGAGCGGCTTGCACAGACCATTACCAGGCTGACAGATGGTGTCAGTGAGGATACGGTAAATATAAAAGCCATGGTTAAAGATTACAAACAGCATCAGCAGGTGATGAGTCTTTACCGCGACGGGATTTTAAAACCCATTAAATACGAAGATATTTCGCTCATTTACTTTGAAGATCGAACGACACACTTTATTACAAAACACGGCCTCTATTCATGCAAGAAAAATCTGTCTGAACTCGAGGATATTTTGTCGGATAACTTTTTCAGGTGTCATCGTGCCTACATTATTAATCTGGACTGTATTGAATCCATTGAGCCGTGGTTCAATAACACGTTTATGGTAGTCGTCAGAGGACATAAGGAACAAGTGCCGATCAGCCGCGGGAATGTCAATGCATTTAAGGAAAAAATGCACATCTTTTAGAGGGGAAAAGAGAACTTATTGTGATAATAGAAATCCGTTGGGTATCATTCGTTTGGATGCCGTTTCTTAGGCACGCATAATGCATTTCAAACGTGAATATTTACAATTTGTTCATAAAAGGGCCTATTTTTTGACCCATACGATAAGATGAGCTTAGATAGGCATCGTGTCTGCCAACAATCATTTAGAGATAGGAGTGATGGGTTTGACCTATACAGAGATCAGCTTTGGCGCTTATTTGCGCGACAAGCTCGAGGCCTACTATAACCTGTTCGATGAAGCGCCGATGGCGTGCGACTTCATGGCTGTTTATAATCAGCGCAATGCAGCATTTGCGCTGAAAAAAGAATTTGAATACTATGCCTTTGAGAACAACGAAGTCATATTGTATACCGAATGTGACGACATGCAGTCAGTGGATATTGACATTCTGTCGGCTCAGATCGATGCGACACACCACGAAATGGTCGGACGCAATGAAGACCATATGTCTTCAAGTATTTATCTGGTTTACACCGTTAAGGCGTTTCCGGATGAAGAGATGATAAAAAAAATCAAGCGTTTTCGATATTATAAAAGCTTCAGGTGGGGGCTTGAAGGGTGGCTCAACGTCGGATTGATTGTCATTAACGAAGTTTCAGGAGAAGGCATTTCCAATCGCTTTGGCAAGAAAGAAATGAAGCGCTTGCTCAACCTTTTCGGAAAGTTCAAACAAAATTGATTGAACGCCAAATGGCTTCAATAATAAATTTTGGGGAGGAATAATGAAATGAATGCAATTTTTCTAATCCTTATTTCCGTGGTCTTATTTATTATCGCTTACACTACTTATGGCGCAAGTCTCGCTAAAAAATGGGGTATTGATGAATCCATCAAGACACCGGCTCACCGTTTAGGTGATGGCGTTGACTACGTACCTGCAAAAGCACCCGTGCTCTTAGGGCATCACTTTTCATCTATCGCAGGTGCAGGCCCAATCGCAGGCCCAATTCAAGCTGCAATTTTTGGCTGGGTACCTGTATTCCTTTGGATTATCATCGGTTCCATTTTCTTTGGCGGTGTGCATGACATGGGAGCGCTTTTCGCTTCTGTCAGAAACGATGGGAAGTCCATTGGTGAAGTTATCCATGCAACCATCGGCGACAAAGGCAAGAAACTATTTGCCGTATTTGCTTGGTTGACACTGTTACTCGTCGTTGCGGCATTTACAAACATTGTTGCCAATACTTTTGCAACAGTTCCGGCTGCAGCAACATCGTCACTGCTTTTCATTTTACTCGCAATTTTATTCGGTTATTTTGTTTACCGTAAAGGCGTCAGCCTTACCATTGGTTCTGTAGTCGGCGTTATTGCACTCTTTGCGTGTATTATACTTGGTAATATGTTCCCGATTTCATTATCAAAAGAAGCGTGGATGCTCATTATGCTCGTCTACATCTTCATCGCTTCTGTAACACCGGTCTGGATTTTACTTCAGCCTAGAGATTACTTAAACAGTTATTTGCTTTATGCAATGCTTGCAGGTGGTTTAATCGGGATCGTATTAATGCGACCAACGCTGCAGCTTGCACCTGTTACTGCCTTTACCGTTAACAATTCGACGCTGTTCCCAATCCTCTTTGTAACCGTTGCGTGTGGTGCGATTTCTGGCTTCCACTCACTGGTTGGATCCGGGACAACGTCAAAACAAATTGATTCAGAAAAAGATATTCGACTCATTGGCTATGGCTCAATGCTCATCGAGGGCGTCCTCGCAGTTATCGCTATTATCACTGCCGGCTACATCGGCGCTGACAGATTAACAGAGCTCCTTGCCAATGGTGGTCCTGTTAACGTATTCTCTGATGGTCTTGGTAACTTCATGACATCATTTGGCTTGCCTTTTGCAACGGCTAAAAACTTTACAGCACTTGCAATTTCAGCATTTGCATTGACATCGCTTGATACGGCAACACGTCTTGCCAGATTTATCTTCCAAGAGTTCTTTGCAAAAGAAGGCGAACCTGCAAGTGAAAAAGGCCTCCAAAACCGATATGTCTCAACGGGGATTACCGTTGTACTCGGTGGCGGTTTAGCATTCTATGGCTACTTAAAAATTTGGCCGCTCTTTGGTTCAGCGAACCAATTGCTAGCAGCCCTTGCACTCTTGGCACTTGCAGTATGGCTGAAAGATATGGGCAAAGAATACAAACAAGTTCTGATCCCTATGTTCTTCATGTTTGCCGTAACACTGGTTGCATTGATCCAGCTCATTATGGCAAATCTTTCAAACTACGTTTTACTGTTCTTCGCCGTCGCACTGTTTATTTTGGCACTCGTCTTAATCAGCCAAGCATTTAAGGCTTTCAAAGGCGACAATAAAATTAATCAAGCAGGCAAATAATCACATACTAACCTATAAAATCATGGAAATGGGATTGAGTCGAGAGATTCAGTCTCATTTCTTTTTTTGTATCCATACGGCACATGCTGACTTACTTGAAGAAATTGCATCATTACCTTACGCATCTTAATACTTGCTAAATGTATCGCACGATACGCCATGCTCGAATAGTTAATACCATTACCGTTCGTAAAAACACTGTCTGCAGCGGAGCCTGCCAAAAGACAAATCTGCACGGTCTTTGAAGGATTGCTGTAAGGGTATGATGACGAAAATGCAGTTATAAAGGTGTGGTCATATTTGCAGCTTTACGCTTTTCGAAATCTGAAATCAGCAGGGCGGCAATAATGCCTACGATTAGAAGAATGAATGCCGTGTTGAAGAAAATTTGCGCTGTGCCATACTGTGTCATGATACGACCGTTGATATTGGTTCCGATAGCGCCGCCGACAAACATATTGAAAGAAGCAAGCGACATAGCGGTGCCGCGCATCGTCGGTAATTTTTCCTGTGCAGTGGCAATCAGTGTCGACTGCAGGAAGATAAAGGCAACCCCGAATCCGAACAGACTCAGCATAATGAATGCCGTTTGATGAACTGTGGAGAGGAGGTAAAGTGACAAACCGCCTATGACGCCAGCTAATATAAGAAAATTTCCCTTTAGTCTTTGTTTCAATTTGGGTGCAATTCTGCCGCCGACAACGGTTCCGATCCCAAAGAAAGACAGTATGATGCCGACGATCAGCAGATTATAGCCTGTCAGCTGCTGTACCAGCTGCCCTGTATAGGTAAAACTGCCAAAGATACTGAATCCTACAAAGAAAATCGTAAAGACAAGGCGCATGAAACGGAAATTGCTTAGTGGTACTTTGTAAGACTGAATGAGATTAAAGGTTGTTGTTACGGGCTTATCCTTTTCAAGCGTACGGAAAATGACGGCTGCTAAAATAAGTTCTCCGATACCATAGACAATATAGACGAGTCGCCAAGAGCCAAAATATGCCAAAGCGCCGCCGAGGGCCGTGGCAGTAGCACCGCCCAAAAACATAAGTCCCATCACTTTCCCGAGTGCTTTGTGCCGGTTTTGATCATCAAAAGATTGACCGACTAAAGCCATTGTCACGGGGAAAATGCCTGCGCCAAAAGCGCCGTTCACTGCTCTAAAAATGACAAGTGATTGCAAGTTAAAAGCAAATCCCCCCAAAATACTAAAGATTGCAGTGCCAAAGGCTGCAAGATTGATAATGCGAACTTTCCCGTAGCGATCTGACAGCGGACCAAACAACAATGTAAAAAGTCCAAAAGAGAGCATGTACGCTGTAACGGACAATGCGGCGACATCAATGGAGAGATTCAAATCCTTTGAAATATTAATGATAAGTGGTGCTGCAGCATAGTTGTCACCATTGGCTAAGAAGGCCATAAGGCCCAATAATAAGAGCATTTGATTTTAGCTTTTCATCACGGTATTCCTTTCAGATTCATTTTAGAAGTTTGTAGATTTGATTAATAATTCACATATGCACATATGGGTATGTGAATATAATATGCTTGCCCTATGATCTTGTCAAGCGTTTTTAGGTTTACGCGCGTAGATACTTGATTTGAAGAGAAGGATCCTGATTTACCAGTGTGGAAATTTTTGCGTTAAAAGATAGAAAAGATATGGACTTAAAATAGACGGCTTTTGGGTATGTTTAGGATAGCAGAATAGGGACAGGAGGTTTTAGATGATGAACAACGAGATTATTTCGTCAGCGATGCAAGTTAAACTTGAAGATATTTTTGAAACGCTTCCATCATATCCGGCCTTTGAAGCCGGGATACGCAGGGCGCCAAAGCGTGATTTTACGCTCAATAAAGCGGAGACGGCGCTGGCATTAAAAAATGCACTTCGGTATATCCCCGAAAAGTGGCATGCTGTATTGGCGCCGGAATTTTTAGAGGAACTTTTAACACATGGGCGTATTTATGGCTATCGTTTTAGACCGGTGGGGCGCATTTATGGTAAAGCGATCGATGCGTATAAAGGGAATACGGTTGAAGGCAAAGCGATTCAGGTGATGATTGACAACAATCTCGATTTTGAAATTGCCCTTTATCCATATGAACTCGTAACTTATGGTGAAACCGGCAGTGTTTGCCAGAACTGGATGCAGTATCACCTCATTAAGGCTTACCTCGAAAAGCTGACAGATGAACAGACGCTCGTCATGCATTCGGGGCATCCGCTGGGCCTTTTTCATTCGCCAAAACTGGCGCCGCGCGTTATGATTACAAACGGATTAATGATTGGTATGTTTGATACACTGCCGCACTGGAACAGAGCTGCGGCATTGGGGGTTGCCTCCTACGGTCAAATGACGGCGGGCGGCTGGATGTATATCGGGCCACAGGGCATTGTCCACGGCACGTATTCGACACTGCTCAATGCAGGCCGAATGAAGCTGGGACTTGACGATTCGGCTGATTTAAAGGGCAAGCTCTTTGTTTCATCAGGCCTTGGCGGCATGAGTGGCGCACAGGGCAAGGCGGTTGAAATCGCAGGCGGCGTTGGCATTATTGCAGAAGTTGACCCATCGCGTATCGAGACGCGTTATCGTCAGGGATGGGTATCGGAAGTTGCCAAAGAACCTGCAGCGTGCTTTGAACGTGCAAAAGTACTTCAAGCGGAAGGAGTGGCGGCAGCCATTGCCTTTGAAGGCAATATTGTCGCGCTTTTGGAATATGCCGTTCAAAATCGCATTCACATTGACTTGCTGTCAGATCAGACTTCCTGTCACAATGTCTACGAGGGCGGATACTGTCCGGCTGATATGACCTTTGAAAGGCGCACAGAAATGCTGGCGCATGATAAAGAAACGTTTAAAACACGTGTGGATGAGACGTTAAAGCGTCATTATGAGGCGATTAAAGCATTGACGGCAAATGGCGTTTACTTCTTTGACTATGGCAACAGCTTTATGAAGGCCATACTGGATGCAGGGGTTACGGCGATCTGTAAGAATGGTGAGGATGCGCTGGATGGCTTTATTTGGCCGTCGTATGTTGAAGACATCATGGGCCCCGTACTCTTTGACTATGGCTATGGGCCGTTTCGATGGGTATGTCTGTCCGGGAAGCCGGAAGATCTTCGTAAAACAGACCATGCGGCCATGGCGTGTATTGATCCCGAAAGGCGTTTTCAAGATCGTGATAATTACGTGTGGATCAGAGATGCTGAAAAAAATGCACTCGTCGTGGGCACACAGGCGCGCATTCTCTATCAGGATGCAATGGGCAGACTTAAAATCGCCCTCAAATTTAATGAAATGGTGCGCAATGGCGATATAGGCCCCGTCATGCTGGGGCGTGACCATCATGACACGGGCGGCACGGATTCACCGTTCCGCGAAACATCAAATATCAAGGACGGTTCCAATATTATGGCGGATATGGCAACGCATATCTTTGCCGGCAATGCTGCACGCGGGATGAGTATGATCGCGCTGCACAATGGCGGCGGTGTCGGTATTGGCAAAGCCATAAACGGCGGTTTTGGCATGGTGCTCGACGGCAGTCATCGCGTCGATGAAATTCTGATGCAGGCCATGCCTTGGGATGTCATGGGCGGTGTGGCAAGGCGCGCATGGGCACGCAACGAACACGCCATTGAAACAGTGGTTGCCTATAACCAGTCGCAGCCAAAAGATCATTTGACACTGCCGTATTTAACGGATGAGGCATGGATTGAAACATTGGTTGACAAACACTACCAAAAGGGTGGAAAATAAGAGAAAATGCTCGGAGGCGCAGGCATGCTCCATATCAGGCTGTTCGATAAACCACGTGTGACAAAAGACGATGAGGTACTGGCAATATCGCTGAAAAAGAGTGAAGCCGTTCTCTACTATATTGTTTATCAGGGACGTGCAACACGCGATGAACTCATCGATCTCATTTGGCAGGAAGTCGATGTGGCGACGGCAAAGAAAAACTTAAGAAACTGTCTCTATCGTCTGAAGCGCGATTTAGGGATAGATGTATTCAGCACGCCTGGGAAAAATATCATCATGCTCAAAACCTCCCTTGTGGCAACGGATCGGGATGATGCAAATGCTTTTTTGGAAACATACCAAGGCAGCTTTCTGGATAGCTTTATCCTCAGCGACAGTCCCGGATTCGAACAGTGGGTGAGGCAGACAAATCAGTCGCTACAGCAGCGTTATATGCAACTTGGCAGACAGCTTGTGGAGCAGCTTTTGGCATCAAACAGCGTTCTGCCGACGGATAAAGCAGAACGTGCGAGACATATCGCAAAGACGATGTACGATATTGATCCCTTCGACGAAAACAACGTAAGGCTTATGATGCGCGTTTACCAAGCCATGGGACATTATTACGCGGCAATTGAAGTTTATGAGGCAGCGAAGCTGCTTCTTGCGGATGAACTGGGAATTGCACCGGAGCGTGAAACGACCGCGTGTTTTTATCAGGTCATAAATTCGAGAAATGTGGCAGAATCGGAAAAGAGACTATATGGTCGGCAAAGAGAGCTCGACGTGATGCTTCAAGCGACAGGGCACGTGATTGTCGTTGGCGAAGCGGGTGTTGGCAAAACGGCACTGGTGAATGAAGCATGTCATCATCTCGAAGCGGATTATGAAATGCTGATGACGACGTGCTATCAGATGGAAACAGCATTTAATTTAAAACCTTGGGATGAATTGCTTTATCTGCTATACCAGCGTTATGCAGAATCGCTTGTCTTGTCTCAGCCTGTAATGCAAGTGTTGTCGAGAACTTTTCCGAGTTTTCTCACCTATGTTGACACAACACAAATGGAGCACTTCTCCTCGCTGAGTTTTGCATTTGTCGAAAAGATTATCTGCGATATGCTGGAACAGATTGCATCACAGGTTCGCCTTTTGCTGTATTTTGAAGATCTGCAGTGGATGGATGACGCAAGTATGCGTTTAATGACAACGATTGCGTTAAAATGCAGCGGCATTCGCATGATCGGAACCATGCGCAATGAGTACAGCAATGCGTTTGATCAAATGCGCAAGACGCTGTCTGCCTATAAAAAACTGACAATTTTGCCGCTTGAACGGTTTAGCAGAGATCAGACCTATGATTTTATTGACTATCGTTCGCCTGAAAAAGTGAGCGATGCTGTTAAAAACAGAATTTTTGAAGAGAGCGAGGGCAATGCTTTTTTCATTGTTGAAATGCTTAGACTGGCACCTGAACAGCTGAACGATGCCCATCTTGGCGATATGCTGGGGGCTAGATTTTTGGGGCTGCCGCCTGAAGCAGAAAAAGTTATGTATCTGATAACGCCCTTTTTTGATTATGCGTCATATGAAATGCTGAAGCGCCTCTACGCAGGTGACGAAGACCAATTGATTGAGGCGATTCAAGCACTGAAAAACCGCTTTATCATTAAAGAAATTCTAAAAGACGGCGATTTGCAATATGCCTTTACGCATCATAAATTAAGAACTTATCTATATGATTCCATGCATGAAGTCAAGCGCAGAAGACTCCACTTGCGCATTGCAGAGGCGTGGGCAGAACAATTGCATGGGGACGTGGCGATCCTTCAACGGCTGGTTTATCACTATCAGGCAGCAGACGACATCATTGGTCACCTAACGTATTATCTGGCATACCTTGAAACTTATTTTGACTTTAGTCACGAACTCTATCCAGAGATGACGGGTTATAAAATGGAACCTATTGATGATCGACCGGAGTTGAGTTTTAATATGCTGAAGCGCCTAATTGACAGGGCAAATGCCAAAGGACTTGATATCTCTGCGCTAGAGCCGAAATATCATCTTATGTACGGCCGTTATCTCATCCGACAAGGCTATTATGATGTTGGGCTGAGAGAAATTGATCAGCTTATTCAAAGCGCCTCTGCAACCGGCGACAAAGTGCTTGTCTTTAAAGGTTATGTACAGCGCATGTACCATGCCATTCAAGTTGGCGATGAGCCGTGCATGATTGATGCCATTGATCAGATGTCGGCAATGTCACCGGAAGGGAAGTCAAAAGCAATACTGATACGGTTTAAAGGTGTTCATGCCATGCTGCTCGGCGAAAACGAACGGGCCCGTCGCTACTTTGAAGAATCCATTGAGCGCTTTGAATCCTTGTCATCGCCTGAACGGTATCGGCTTAATATTGCAGCCGCCTATAATTATATTTCGGAAACGTATCGCAACGAATCGCGTTACGAAGCGGCACTTCAGTCAGCACGGAAAGCGATTGCGATGTGCGCGTACGGCAATATTTTAAGGGGGCTGTCGATTTTTAATGCCAATGCGGGAATCGCTGCATTTTTAATGGCTGACAATGAACGTGCCAAGGCGCACTTTGAAACAGCGCTGCAAAGTTACGAACAAATCGATACGCTGTGGCGAAGAAGTGATGCAGAAGCCTACTTGGGATTAATCTACAGCCGATCAGGTGATCGTGCAATGGCAGCGGTAATGCTCGCAGAGGCTGAAAAGCACGCACATCCCATTGACAATCCCGATACGGCAAATGTGATTGAACAGTTAAAGCACACATTGGCTGTGAACAGATAAGATAACACCAAAGTGAATGCGGACGTTTGTATAGGAATGAGAAAATAGCATCATTCAAATTTTAATGCCTTCACCACAATAGGCAGAGCTGTCGCGAGACTGGCTATGAAGTTATAGCGGTGAAGGAACAGCAGATGGCGATTATGCAATTTCTTTAGATCACTTGAAAAGTTCATGCATTAACGCTATGATGAAAACGACGCGACGTCTTTTGACCGCATAAATGTGAAGGGAGATATGTAAGATGAAAACAGATGTTCAAATTGCTCAAGAAGCTAATATGAAGCCTATTAAGGCGATTGCATCCATCGTGGATATACCTGAAGACGCACTTGAATTGTACGGTAATTATAAGGCGAAAGTCAATGTCGATGCCATTGAGAAGCTTTCTGAAAAGCCTGACGGCAAACTCATTCTGGTGACGGCGATTAATCCCACCGCAGCAGGTGAAGGGAAGACCACTGTAAATGTAGGGCTGAGCATGGGGCTCAATAAAATTGGGAAAAAGACATTTACCGCACTTAGAGAGCCATCTCTGGGGCCTTGCTTTGGTGTCAAGGGCGGTGCAGCTGGCGGCGGCTATGCACAGGTGCTGCCGATGGAAGATATCAATCTTCACTTTACAGGCGATATTCACGCTGTGACGACGGCAAATAATCTGCTTGCCGCGATGATTGACAACCATTTGCATCAAGGAAATGTCCTCAATATAGATCCGAAGCAGGTCACGTGGCGACGCTGCCTGGATATCAATGACCGTGCGCTGCGCAACATCGCCATTGGTCTTGGCGCTAAGAGCGATGGCGTTACGCGTGAAGACGGGTTTGATATTTCTGTTGCATCGGAGATTATGGCGATTTTATGTCTGGCAAATGATTTAAACGATTTAAAGGCGCGCCTTGCCAAAATGATCATTGGCTATACTTATGATAAAAAGCCGGTTTATGCATCACAGCTCGAAGCCGTTGGCGCATTGGCGCTGCTGCTCAAAGATGCGATTAAACCCAATTTAGTTCAAACGATTGAAAACACCCCGGCATTTATTCATGGCGGTCCTTTTGCCAATATTGCGCACGGCTGCAACTCTGTTATCGCGACAAAAACAGCGTTGAAACTGGCTGACTATGTGGTTACAGAAGCTGGTTTCGGTGCCGATCTCGGTGCTGAGAAATTTTTTAATATCAAGTGCCGTGCGGCAGGTTTAAAACCGGATGCCGTGGTGGTTGTCGGGACGGTAAAAGCACTGAAAAAACATGGCGGCGTACCGAAAGAGGCACTGTCACAAGAAGACCTGAAAGCGCTGGAAGACGGTTTTGGAAACTTGCAGCGACATGTTGAAAACGTTAGAAAATTCGGCGTGCCCGTTGTTGTTGCCATTAATGAATTTCCAACGGATACACCGGCAGAAGTATCGCTGCTCACATCGCTCTGTGAAAAAATTAATGTACCTGTCATTTTGACGCAAGTATGGGCTAAAGGCGGCGAGGGTGCCATTGCACTTGCCAATAAAGTAGTCGAACTCGCTGAATCGGGTACGGCTGATTTCAAACCGCTCTATCCGTTGGATATGCCAATTAAAGCAAAAATTGAAACCATTGCAAAGGAAATTTACCGTGCTGACGGCGTGGAATTTTCATCGAAAGCACTTAAGAATATTCAAAAATTTGAAGCTGACGGATTGGGAGAACTGCCGATTTGCATGGCGAAAACACAATATTCTTTCTCAGACGATCAGAAGCTGCTCGGCGCACCTACCGGCTTTAAGATTACGATTAAGGATGTAAAGATTTCAGCTGGTGCCGGTTTTATTATCCCGCTTGCCGGTGATATTATGCGGATGCCGGGCCTTCCAAAAGTGCCAGCTGCAAACCGAATAGATATCTTGGAAGATGGCGAAATCGTGGGGCTGTTCTAGCGTTTAAACTTGCGCTTAAACTAACTGTCAAACTAACTGTAACTGTCAAACAACTGTTAGACCAGCTGTTAAACGTTAATGATCACTTAAAGTGCTGTTGCAATTCTATTTGTTTAGAGGTGCAACAGCACTTTTTATAGATTCGCCATCAATATAGCAAAGGTAATATCGCAGCGACGCCCTCCACAGCAGTGTTCACCTCCGTGATTCCCATCGCAGCAATGCCCCTACAATGTTCGCGTTAGTGATACCCCTTCAGCGATGTTCTTCGCAGCAATGCCCCCGTAGCCATACGACAACCGTCATCTTTAACAACGAGGTGGTGAGGTTCCTTTAAATTGAATTTTAAAGGAACCTCTGTTACACTGTTAAAGTAATCATTCTTATATTATGGAGGCATTTGTAGATGGAACAAAAAATGGGTTTTTTTGAAAAAACCTTTAAGCTTAAGGCACACGGCACAGACGTCAGAACAGAAATTGTCGCAGGTATTACGACATTTATGACCATGGCTTATATCCTGATCGTCAACCCTATTTATTTAGAACCTGCAGGGATGGACTTTCTAAAGGTGTTTACGGCAACGGCGCTTTCTGCAATTATTGCGACGCTGATCATGGGACTCTATGCAAATCTGCCGTTTGCACTGGCGCCGGGGATGGGACTCAATGCGTATTTCACCTATACCGTCGTCATTGGGATGAACAAATCATTTGAATTTGCTTTAACGGCTGTTTTTCTAGAGGGCATTGTCTTTCTGCTGCTGACGTTTTTTAATGTGCGTGAAGCCATTATCAACGCCATCCCAATTAACATTAAAAAAGCGATTTCAGTGGGGATTGGGCTTTTTATTGCATTCATAGGTCTTGCCAATGCCGGTGTGATCGTTCATGGCGACACGATTTTGGCACTTGGCAATATAACATCCGGAGAGCCGCTGCTTGCGATTATCGGACTGATTATTGCGGGATTTTTGCTGGCAAAGGGCGTTAAGGGCGCGCTTTTTATCGCCATTTTGCTGACGACGATCATCGGTATTCCAATGGGTATTACGACGCTGCCAACGGCAGTGGCGCAAATGCCGACAGCACCATATTTCTTCAATTTTGCATGGCAGGATATACTTTCGCTTGACATGTTAACCGTTTTGTTCGTCTTTCTCTTCGTTGACATGTTTGATACCGTTGGCACGCTGGTGGGGGTTTCGACGAAATCGGGCATGCTGACACCTGAGGGCAAAGTGCCAAATGTAAAGCGTGCACTCTTTGCCGATGCAGTCGGCACCACACTTGGCGCTATTTTGGGAACAAGTACCGTAACCACCTATGTAGAATCGGCCTCGGGCGTTGCGGAAGGCGGCCGAACAGGTCTTACCAGTGTGACCACAGCAGCGCTCTTTGGCGTGGCTTTGTTTTTATCGCCGCTTTTTGTCATGATTCCCTCTGCGGCAACAGCACCGGCGCTCGTTATGGTAGGCTTATTCATGATGAGCCCGATTAAAGAGATAGATTTTGAAGATTTTACAGAAGCAATTCCGGCATTTTTTACATTTTTAATGATGCCGCTCGCTTATTCCATTTCGGAAGGGATTGTCTTCGGCATTTTGAGCTATGTTATTTTAAAGGCGTTAACGGGACGCGCGAAGGAAGTGACGCCGTTTACCTGGGTAATCGCCCTGCTCTTTTTACTAAAATTCTTCGTATCGTGAAGCGGTGGGCTGTTCAAGTCTTGATGCGCAATCACAGATGACAAACAGTCTATCCTATTTGCACGAAGGTTACAGGAGGGCCGTCGATGGTCGAACTCATTAATAATTATGGACTGCTTTTTTTTGTTTATGCGCATTTAGGCTGGCTCATGGAAGTGGCCTATGCGTATACAAAACAAGGAAAATTCGTTAACCGGGGCTTTATGTACGGCCCATTTTGTCCAATATACGGCACCGGCGCCATTGTCATCATCTCTTTTGCAGCGGCAATTAATCTGATGATTCCGCCGTCGCCATATGCGCACCTGCTCGTCGTCATTTCGATCGTTTTGCTGACGACGGCAATTGAGCTCATTACAGGTGGTGTGCTAGAGAAACTTTTTCACATTAAATGGTGGGATTATTCCACGCGGCGATTCAATTACAAGGGTTATATATGTCTGCAATTTTCACTTATATGGGGGGCTGTCGGCGCGCTGCTCGTCTACGTTATCAATCCATGGGTATACGCTCATCTTGCCATTATTCCGGCAGTATGGCAGTATACGCTTGAGGGATTGCTGGCTGCCTATTTTGTCTGGGATGCAACGCGGACGGTTATGGGGCTCATCAACCTCAGAAAACTTATTATGGAGTTTGAGGCCGTGTCATCGCAAATTCGTAAGACATGGCGCACAGCACTGGAGACAGAACTTGCGGAACTTAGCAAAGGGATTGAAACCGAACTTGCAGAGCTCAGCCGAGGGCTTGAGACGGAGTTTGCAGCATTTAACCGAGAATTTGAAGCTGACTTGGATGAAGCACGACGACGCTTTCGAGAAGAGCTTCAGGAGCATCGTGTTGACATCATTATGAAGCAGCTTGAAAAAGACCTTGGTCAAAAACGCCGTCAACTGAGAACGCGCATTTTAAAAGCGCGTCAATTCAATGCTTTTCCGGAATTCAAAATGTTTGAGTTGCCAGATTTGCCTGAAAACACATTGATCGAAAAAATTCATCAGAGAATTCAGGCTAAAATTGATAATAAAGACTGAACTATCAACGGATAAACGGTATAATAAAGGAGAGAGCATGTCAAAACTATGGCTTAATGCCGCAACCTTTCATCCTGTTCATACTTTTGAAAACGGCCAGTGCTTTAGATGGCACAGGGAAGGCGATGCATTTATCGGCGTCATTGATGAGGCCGTCGTTTGTGTGACACGCGCAGAGGATGGCAGCGGTTATTGGGCTGAAGTCGTTTTAGGCTCACTGACTGAAATGCGGTTAAAAGCTTATTTCGATGAGGCGACTGATTATGGGGTGATTATGTCGACACTTCGAGAACGGGATGAATGGCTTCAAAAGGCGATTGATTTCGGTGGCGGCTTGCGATTACTGCAACAAGATCCTTTTGAAATGTTATTGTCTTTTATTATTTCGAGCAATAACAACATTCCCAAAATAAGAATGTCCATTGAAGACCTATGTCAGAAGTATGGCAGACTGCTCGGGAACTATGACGGCAAAGATTACTATGCATTTCCAACACTGGAAAAACTGGCGAACCTTGATGAAGAAGCATTTGCCGTTAAAGCAGTCGGCTATCGCGCAAAGGCGCTGTATCGAACTGTAAGAAAACTTTCTGATGAAGCAATTGATCTTGACATGCCCATGCAGATGGCACTGGAAGACGGTGTTTTATGGCTTAGACAGTTTTATGGGGTAGGTGAAAAGGTTGCACACTGTATTTCGCTCTTCGGCTATCATCAAACAGATGCTTATCCCATTGATACCTGGGTAAAACAGCTTTTGACGACACTCTATGGCGTCGAAGCGAACGCAAACGCATACAAAGCTTTTATCGAAACCTACTTTGTGACGTATAGAGGCTATGCACAGCAAGTGCTTTTTTACTACATGCGATCGCATTATTCAAAATCCAAGACTTAGATGCCGGGGGGCATCTAGGCGCAAACAGCGGGGGAATAGAGATGGACGTGTTTTTAGCCAGACAACCCATTTTCAATCGAGATAAAAAGGTTGTCGCTTACGAAATTTTATACCGTGAAAGCGTAAGGAATGTTTATGATCCCAATTACGATGGGGATATGGCGACGACATCTGTCATTTCGGATACGCTGATTAACTTTGGCATTGAAGGACTGACAAAGGGCAAACGCGCCTTTATCAATTTTACACGCAATTTATTAATGGAAGATATGCCATTTCTCATTAATCCAGATCAACTCATCGTTGAAATCCTTGAAAATGTCGATATTGATGAGAAAGTGATCGACAAATGCCAAAAGCTTAAGGACGCCGGTTATTCCATTGCGCTGGATGATTTTGTGGACAATGAAAAATACCTGCCCATTATTGACTATGTCGATATTATTAAAGTGGACTTTCTGGTATTGAAGTCAGAGGGACGACGCCTTGTGGCAGAAAAGTACAGGCCGATGGGACTGCTTTTGCTCGCTGAGAAAGTGGAAACATACAGTGACTACGAAGAGGCGCTGGCGCTTGGTTATGATTTTTTTCAGGGCTTTTTCTTTGAAAAGCCTGTCGTTTGCAAGACAAAGGGAATCAATGTTTCAACATTTCGCTATCTGGAGATTATTAAAGAAACCGTCAGTGATGTACCTGATTTCGGGAAGCTTACGGATATCGTTAAAAATGACTTGTCATTGACGTATAAGCTCCTACGGCTGATTAATTCACCTGCCTTTTATCGACATACGGAAATCACATCGGTGAATCAGGCGCTGACATTATTGGGCATCAATGAAATACGAAAGTGGATTACGCTGATTATGCTTAGAGATGTGAGTTCAGATAAACCTGATGAAGTGATTAAAGTATCGCTGAACAGAGCTTTCTTTGCAGAACGTGCAGCAGGTTATTTTAATCTGGAAGCGCGCACCAATGAAGCTTTTTTAGTAGGGCTTTTTTCGATGATTGATGCAATTATGGAGAAACCGCTCTTTGAAATTTTGGATGAACTGCCACTAAAGGAAGATGTTAAAAGCGCACTTTTGGGCATGCGAAATCCTTTTCACGAGCTGCTGCGTCTCGCGCGCTTTTATGAAAAAGGGAACTGGGAGATGATTTTGAAAGTGGCCGAATCTTATGGCATTGACTGTAAAGAGCTCAATGAAATATACGTTAGCACGGCGATCACAGCGACAGATCTTCTTAAAGACACATAACTGTTAGCGCTCGTTAAAAATGAGTGCTAAAAAATTGTTGATTTTTGATAGGGTTTGTATTATATTAGTTATGTAAGGCATCGAAAACAATGGCAATGCCACTATTATATTAAAAATACGAGGAGGTCTTGAAATGCTTAAACCAATTGGAAAACGCGTTATTATCAAAAAGGTAGAGGCTGAAGAGAAGACAGCAAGCGGGATCGTTTTACCGTCTCAAGCAGTAGAAAAACCTCAAATTGCAGAAGTGGTTTCAGTTGGCGCTGAAGTGACAGAGGTTAAAGAAGGCGACAAAGTTGTCTTTAAAAAGTACGTGGGAACAGAAATTAAAGTAGACGGTGAAGAACTTACGATCTGTGAAGTCGCCGATATCTTAGCAATTATGGCATAATAATCGTTTAGGAGGTTAGTAATCATGGCAAAGGAAATAATGTTTTCAGAAGACGTCCGTAAAAAACTCGAAGCGGGCGTTGATAAACTTGCAAACACAGTAAAAGTAACTTTAGGACCCAAAGGTCGCAATGTCATTTTAGATAAAAAATTCGGTTCGCCGCTCATTACCAATGACGGTGTTACCATTGCACGTGAAATTGAACTCGAAGACGCTTATGAAAACATGGGCGCACAACTCGTCAAAGAAGTTGCGACAAAGACCAATGACGTCGCAGGTGACGGTACGACGACAGCAACACTCCTTGCACAGGCAATAATTCGAGAAGGCGTCAAAAACGTTACGGCGGGTGCAAACCCAATGATTCTGAAAATTGGTATTGAAAAAGCCGTTAGCGCAGCTGTAGATGTTTTAAAATCAGAAAGTGTTCTCATAGAAAACAAGAAAGATATTGCGGATGTTGCATCTATTTCTGCAGCGGATCGAGCAATTGGCGAATTGATTTCTGAAGCGATGGAAAAAGTCGGCAAAGACGGCGTCATCACTGTTGAAGAATCAAAAACGTTTGGCACACAGCTCGAAGTCGTTGAAGGGATGCAGTTTGACAGAGGCTATGTATCGCATTACATGGTAACCGATCCTGAAAAAATGGAAGCGGTTCTGGAAGATCCGTTTATTCTCATTACCGATAAAAAGATTTCCAATATTCAAGAAATACTGCCTGTACTTGAAAAAATCGTACAATCAGGCGGCAAACTTTTGATTATCGCTGAAGATATCGAAGGGGAAGCATTGACGACACTCGTCGTCAATAAACTCAGAGGTACATTTGAATGTATCGCAGTAAAAGCGCCTGGCTTTGGTGATCGCAGAAAAGCAATGCTCCAAGATATCGCAATTCTCACAGGTGGCGTCGTGATTTCAGATGAACTCGGCTATGATCTCAAATCTGCAGAAATGCATATGCTCGGCCGTGCTAAATCCGTTAAAATTGATAAAGACAACACGACCATTATTAATGGTGCTGGAGAAAAAGCACAAATTGACGAACGCGTTCGCCAAATTAAAATGCAAATCGAAGATACGACATCGGATTTTGACCGAGAAAAACTGCAAGAACGCCTTGCAAAACTTTCTGGTGGTGTTGCCGTAATCCAAGTTGGTGCAGCGACAGAAGTCGAAATGAAAGAAAAGAAACTTCGTATTGAAGATGCACTGAACGCAACGAGAGCTGCTGTTGAAGAAGGGATTGTCCCTGGCGGCGGTACAGCACTGGTTGGCGCGATTGCAAAAGTGCTTGAAATCGTTGAAGGACTCGAAGGCGATGAAAAGACAGGTGCCAGCATTATTGCTCGTGCACTTGAAGAACCTGTTCGACAAATTGCAATTAATGCAGGTCTCGAAGGTTCAGTCGTTGTAGAAAAACTGAAAAACAGCGAATACGGCATGGGCTTTGACGCATTAAAAGGCACTTATGTCAATATGATCCAAGCTGGTATTGTGGATCCAACTAAAGTAACAAGAAGCGCACTTCAAAATGCAGCCTCTATTTCAGCAATGTTCTTAACAACAGAAGCAGCAGTTGTTGACGTCAAGACAGATGAACCGCCAATGCCTCCAATGGGCGGCGGGATGCCAGGTATGATGTAATCGGCTGAGACATTTGTTTTAAACACATAGGGTTGAGGCATCACCAGTACGTAAAATATTCAAGAAATGCATGAAATACAAGACACAGCTTAACACACAACACACACATAAAATCCAAAAGTCCCCGTTGCACAAAAGTGCTTCGGGGATTTTTGATAATGACAATGATCAAAAGCGACGGATGTGGGAACGTAATCCCCATCGCTTAGAATTTGAATTCATGCGCTTTGTCGGTTAATGCAATAGCATGGTCGGCGAGGAGTTCGACTTGTGAAGAGGTTTCCTGAACGACGGCGACTTGGCGGTTGATAAAATCGCTGATGGTGTGTACGGTCTCTGAGCTCTCCACTGAGGATTTAGAAATCTCATCCATTGCTTTGGCCATATCTTCTGATGTTGAAGACTGCTGTTCAATGGCCAGACTGATTTTATCAATCTGTTCGAAAATTTCGGAAACGGATTCGAGGATTTTTTTAAAGACGGCCTGTGTCAGTTCGATTTTGGAAACACCCGTCTGAATACTGGTTTGCTCAAGTTCGGCATTGGCAATGGCGCGAGCAGAGGCTTGACCGATTTCACTAACATTGTTTGAAATCTGTTCAGTGGAGACCTTTGTTTCCTCAGCGAGCTTGCGGATTTCCTCGGCGACGACGGCAAATCCTCTTCCGGCCTCACCGGCTCTGGCCGCTTCAATTGATGCGTTCAAGGCGAGGAGGTTGACACGGCTTGAAATCCCTAAAATGATTTCAACAATGTCCTCGATTTTTCGCGTTGTGGTGTCAAGCGCTGTAAGGGCAGATTTCAGTGCATCTGAATTGTCTGAGATGATCCCCATGGCGTTAACTGCTTCTTCGAGTGTCTTTTGACCGTCTTGTGAAGATTGATAGTATTGGTGTGTAATTTCTTTTACGTTGCGCGCATTTTCACTAATGATATGCGAGCCGCTGGCGATTTCTTCAATGGAAGCAGTTGCTTCTTCTGTGGAACTGGCATTGGCCTGAATCATATCGGAGAGCTGCATCACTTTTACAGAGATTTGTTCAAGTTCTTCTGAGGCTTGTTTCATGGCACTGTTAATGTCATTAGAGCTGTTTTCAAATGATTTTGATTCGCTGGCAACATTGCCAACGAGCACCTGAATACGTTCCATCGACAGATTGTAATTGTCACAAAGTGTTCGAAGTTCATCCTTTGTGTTGACACTAAGCCGTTTGGTGAGATCGCCTTCACCCGTTGCGATGGCGATGAGCAGGTCGTTAATCTGCTTCACAGGTCTTGTCATATTGCGTGTGACGAAAATGCCAATGAGGAATGACAGGACAATCGTTGCGAGGAATACGACAAGCGTTGTAATCTTGAATCTGAATGCGTAGGCATCGGTTTCAGCACGAATGGCATCCATATCGGTATACATCATTTCTTCCAAATTTGTAAAGCTAGTGAGAACGATATTAAAGGATTCATCAAAACCAGTTTCAATTTCTTTAGAATCAGCTGCTTCATTTTGAAATTTATTTTGGTAACGCTGCGTTAAGACGTTTTTGAAGGCGTAGTAGGATTCCAGCGATGTGCGAAGTTCTGCAAGTTCTACATCATCTTCAAGACCGACTAATGTCATATTATATTTGGAGCCGCCATCTTTAAGTGCATCCAGATAAAATTCGATTTCCTTGTAATAGTCTTTAATGGTATCCATGGTGTCTGGATCAGCTTTGTCGGCCATGATTTCTTCGAAGTCGAGGTGAATCTGCGTGGTAAGCTGTTTAATGCGCATGATGGCAACGACGCGTGGTGAGTACTCCGTCCCCATGGAAAGCGATAATGCAGTCAACTGTGAAATCCCCATAAAGATGTAAGCGGACATGGCTAATAAGATTAACAAGTTGACGATATAGCCGACCATGTTTTTCTTGAAGAGCGTTAGTTTGAAGAGGCGCTCTTTTAAAGGTACTTTTGTACCGCCTTTAGCATTTGATGATTTCCGGGTGCCTTTTTTTCTTTTGGCATTTGATGTTTTTTCTTTCTTTAATTTGGTTTCTGTCATTTTTATGGCAGCATCAGTTGTCGTTTGCACCGCGGCGTTTTCTTTTTCTGTTGCCGCTGCGCCTTTCTTTTGAAATAGCTTTTTTTCTTTCATTTGATTTCCCCCATTCTCTTTTGCTATGTAAGGAAATTGCATAATGGCCTTCCGTTGATCCTTCGCCAGAGTATGCTTGGTTTTCGTCTTGCATTAAAAAACATATTGTGGTGAAAGCATTAAAATTTAATGATGCAATTTCTTCATGTAGAAAGTACTGGTGTACTTTGTAACGTATCAGATGTATGCATAGACACACAAAGACAATGTATATGAAAGTTCTGTCACATCGGGACAAAAGCAGTGCGATATAGGCATAATGAAACCAAAAAAATGATAAAATCCTAATGGGTTAGGACTAGTGGGCAGGTATAAATTTTACAATTGTTAATAAAAAAGTGAACAATAGGCAAAAAATAGACGATCATCATTCGTGTAATAATAGAAATTGTAGCACATGTCTTGAGTTTTTGTCAAGCTGTGGTATAATGATTCTAGTTTCATAGATCACCTAGGGGTGCCGATGGCTGAGAACGATTAACGTAACCCTTTGAACCTGAACTAGTTAAAGCTAGCGGAGGAAAGCGTGGCAAATCCAAAGAGAACCGGTGTTGCGATGCACGCGGTTTTTTTATTTGCGCACTTCCCGGGCTTGTCTTCTATGTTCTGAAAAAATGGAGGAAAGCAATGGAAAAGTCAAATGTAAGTCAAAGTCATTTAAAAATGCTGGTAGAAGGTGCGATGATGATTGCACTGGCCTATGTCCTTAGTCTTATTAAGGTATGGGAAATGCCGAATGGCGGTTCAATTACAGCGGGTAGTATGCTGCCGATTATTATTTTCGCCTATCGCTGGGGAGGCTCAAAAGGTCTTTTCGTTGGGGCAGTATATGGCATTATTCAATTTATTTTAGGACCCAAATGGTCTTTTCACATCATATCCATTCTAGGCGACTACATCGTCGCTTTTGCGGCGTTGGGACTGGCTGGTTACGTTGCGAACATGAAGGATTCACTTGGCAAATGTCTCGTGGGAATGTTTATCGGTATCTTTTTCCGATTTGTTGGACACGTGATTTCAGGGGTAGTCGTCTTCGGTTCTTATGCACCTGAAGGACAATCGCCGATGATTTATTCAATTGTCTACAATGCTTCATATCTCATTCCGGAGTTTGTGCTGACGGCTGTTATCTTTGCCTTTATTTATGGGCCGTTAAAGCGTTCCGGTATTTAACAAAAGCAGACCGTTTCGAACAGAAAATCGCCCATTAAAAGGGCGATTTTTTTTGATGTTTTCACGCGATGGGTGAAGCTGAAAACCGCCGACAGGATTGATGATTGACGATTGATGATCGAAGAGGGCATAACAAAACCCCGATGCAGCTTGAAATACAGTGCATCGGGGTTTTGTTATCATAGGAACGATGCGGTTGTCAAAGGAATGTTGCAGTGCAGAACGGCTAAAGGCTCTTTTTAAACCGATATCCAGCGCCCCAGATGGTTTCAATATATTTGGGGTCAGAAGGGTTCTGCTCTATTTTTTCCCTTAGCTTTCGAATGTGGACGGTTACCGTGGCGACGTCGCCCAAGCTGTCGAGCCCCCAAATCTTTTCAAAGAGGGCATCTTTGTTAAAGACGATGTCGGGGTTTGATGCCAAAAAGAGCAGCAAGTCAAATTCCTTGGTGGTCAGCATGATTTCCTGCTCCGCTAAAAAGACGCGGCGCGTTTCAGGTTCGATGCGAAGGGTGTTGAAATGCAGCTCTTTTATACTGATGCTGGAATTATTTTTGAGCCGTTCATAGCGCGCTAGGTGTGATTTAATACGTGCGACGAGTTCCTGTGGCGAAAATGGTTTTGTGATATAGTCATCTGCGCCAATGCCGAGCCCTCTGATTTTGTCTATCTCATCTTTTTTTGCAGAGACGATGATAATAGGGATATCCACGGTTCCCCTGATCTCGCGGCAGATTTTATAGCCGTCCATTTCAGGCAGCATAATATCGAGGATGATGAGATGGTATTGGTTGCTCAGGGCACGTTTAAAGCCCTCTGCACCGTTTTGGACGATATCGACAGTATAGCCGTTCATTTCGAGATAATCCTTTTCCAGTTCTGCGATATCGAGTTCGTCTTCGATGATTAGGATGCGCTTCATGGTGATACCTCCTCTTTTACGGCTGGCAGTACAATGGTCATCTTCGTCCATTTGCCGAGTGTGCTGGTGGCTGTAATGTGGCCATCGTGTTTATCAATGATTTTTTTTACAATGGAAAGGCCGATACCGCTTCCACCCGAGTCGGAACTTCTGGCATTGTCGACGCGGTAAAAGCGATCAAAGATATAGCTGAGCTGATCTTCTGGGATGCCCTTGCCATTGTCGGTTAGCGTAATGACGATCTGCTGCATGCTCGGTGTGGCTTCCAGTGTTAGGGCGACGGTTTTCTCTTCTTTATCCAAATGATTAAGACTGTTTTGAATGATATTGATCATGACGCGCTTTAAGTTCTGGCGATCGCCGTAGATGCTCAGTGGTACCGTACAGAGGTTTTCGTAAGTAAACTTGATGCCTCTTGAGGAAAGGTCAAAATAAAAGTCTTCGTAGCAGTCAGACAGAAAATCGTTTACCTGAAAAACTTCATATTTAAAATCAATTTGATCAATATCAAGTTTTGACATGAGAAAGAGGTCATTGAGAAGCGCATCCATATCCACGGTGTGTTTGTGTATGGTCATGGCATATCGCTGGATTTTTTCAGGTGTGCCTGCGACGCCGTCGACGATTCCCTCCACATAGCCCTTTATGGATGTCAAAGGCGTTTTAAGATCATGGGTAATATTGGACAGCAGTTCGTTTCGATTTTTTTCATATTGTTCTCGCATAATGGCGGCATCTTTCAATTCGTTGCGCATTTCTTCAATCGCTTCATAGACTTCGCCGATTTCATCATGGTGTGTATACGTGATTTGATAGTCGAGATTGCCGTTTTTGATTTCAATCGCCGCCTGTTTAACGTCTTCAAGTGGCTTTAAAATACGGCTCAAAAACAGCATGAACATAAAGATCAGCAATATCAGGTATGCGACAAACGAAAGGGATGCAAATTGGTCAATGCGTTTAAAGGGAACCGGGTTTGGCCGTTCAGGCTGATCTGAAGGCAAGAGCTGAACGATGGTAATCACGGTGTGGTCTGCATCTTTTAGCGAATACTTAAGGATCTGAATATTATTGCTCTCTGAATCTGCCGTGTTGCCAATGTACGTCTTATAGAAGTGCTCGCCGAAGATGACGTTGTTGTCTTTTAAGACGGCGAGCGGTGTTTCATCTTCTAAATTGGAATAGAGCTGAAGCAGATCCGATGTAATCAGTTTTTCCGGATCTGTTTCAGCATAAAAGCGAATAATTTTCGCAAATTCAAAACCAATAAAGGCATTGTTGGATTCGCGTTCATTGGTATAGCTCTTCATAATGGTATTGATATAAAGCCGAGATGCAATGCCGATAAGCAAGATAAAGACGATGCTGGTGGTTAAAAATGTCAGTAATGCTCTCTTTTTCAGGGATAATTTATTCAGCGATATCATTTTCATCTTTGCCTCACATTCATAGCATTTGTGACTTTTTGTTATTTTAACGGTTTGCCAAATTAAGTGCGTCTATCTCTATAGCCTATTTAGCCATCATCTATTCATAGCGCAATGCCTCAATCGGGTCTAACTTGGCGGCTTTGCTGGCTGGGTAAACGCCAAATATGATGCCGATGGCAGATGCGAACAGGGTTGCGAACAAGACGGCAAAGAGATCAACGGAAGCGGTGACATCCATTAGATTGCCGGCCACACTTGAAAATGCAAACCCCAGTATAGTACCTATTATACCACCCAAACCGGATACGACAACGGATTCGATTAGGAATTGCATCAGGATGTTGCTGTATTTTGCACCGAGTGCTTTGCGGATACCAATTTCCCGAGTGCGCTCTGTGACGGATACGAGCATGATGTTCATAACTCCGATGCCGCCGACGATAAGTGAGATTGCAGCAATGGCGCTAATCAGCAGTGTTATAGAGCCCATGACAGAAGAAATCATTTCAATTTGTTCTTCCATGCTGTAGGTCGTGTACTTTTCTTCACCGAGATTACCCTTTTTGGCGCTGATATAATTGACGACTTCATCGCCAAAGGCCGAGACATCGACGTCTGGTTTTAGGGCGATTTTGATGCTCGACAAACTGGTTCGGATATTGAAATTCTTTTGAATCGCCGTGTAGGGAACGTAGCCGGTTTCGGTACTGAATCCCATGTTGGTTTCTTCTGACTGATAGACGCCGATAATGGCATAGGCAAATGTATTGTTCTGCGAGGTAATAAAGATTTTTTCGCCGACAGCACTTGCTGCACTGCCATAAAGCGATTCAGCCAAATCGCTGCTAATGATGATATTGTTCTTTAGGCTGTCAATGTCCTGTGCATAAAATTCACGTCCGGCAATGAGATCAAGGTTTTCAATGGTGGTGATATTTTCGACGGCGGCACTTAAGGAAATGCCGGTGTCGTCAATAGCCTCCATCATGGTGCCGCTGACGGTCATGGCGGGAACAACGCCGATGATGTCATCCTCAAAACGCAGCTTGATGGAATCGATATCCTCTAGCTGAAGCTGTTCAGATGATGTCAATATAGCGCTACGACTGCGCTGCAAGGTAACGACATTGGTGCCAAGTGAGCTGAGCTGATCTTCAATGGCGTTTTGTGAGCCATTGCCAATGGCAATGATGGTCACAACAGAGGAGATGCCAATAATGAGCCCTAGCATTGTGAGAAATGATCTGAATTTATTGCTTAATATGGAGGCGATGGCGATTTTTAGCGATTCTAAAAAATTCATGAGATAACCTCCAAAGTAGGTGATGGCGCTGATGACGACGTATTGATTGATACCGATGTCTTCGGCAATGGCGGTGTATTTGTCAGTGACGGCTTCTGAACAATGGGCAGATCTGAGACAATTCGGCCGTCTTTTATTTCGATGTTTCGGTCTGTCTGATTGGCGACTTCAACTTCATGCGTGACGATGAGAATCGTCTTGCCCTGCTGGTGCAGTGTTCGAAAGAGCTGTAAAATGTCTTCTGTCGAATGGGAATCCAGATTGCCGGTAGGTTCATCGGCCAGAATGACAGCGGGGTTTGTGACAAGCGCCCTTGCAATGGCAACGCGCTGCTTTTGACCGCCGGATAGTTCGCTCGGTTTATGATGCATGCGTTCACCAAGGCCGACGAGGTTTAGGGCTTCTTCGCTGAGGCGTTTGCGCTCGACGGCTGGGACGTTGGCATAAATGAGCGGCAGTTCAACATTGCGAAGCGCGCTGATTCTTGGCAGCAGATTAAAGCTTTGAAAGACAAAGCCGATTTTTTTGTTTCGGATCGCGGCGAGTTCATTGGCCTGATGGTCTTCGACCGGAATGCCGTCGAGGCGATAACTGCCGTCTGTCGCTCTGTCCAAGCAGCCGAGGATATTCATCAGTGTTGATTTGCCGGAACCGGAAGGCCCTGTGATCGAAACGTATTCATTTTCATATATTTTGAGGTCGATACCGTCCAATGCCGTCACAGACAAGGCGGCAGAGCCGTAAACTTTTTTGAGTGCTTTCATCTCAATAATGGTTTTTTTTGTCATGTGCTCACTTCCTTTATGTCTAGTTAGAGGTAGGAGGTGTTCCGCCATCGGCAGGTGGTGTGCCGCCGCTGCGATCGCCACGGCCGCCCATGCCAATGCCAAAGAGTCCGCCTTGTGCTTTATCCAGTGAGGTGCCGCTGGAAGAAGCATAGGCGATCATGTCTCCTGCTGCGAGCTCATCAGAAATAACTTCTACATAGATTTCATTGGTTATGCCTTTTGTTACCATAATGGGCACAAGGTTATTGCCTTCCTGCTTAAGGACATAATGATTGCCGTCTGCATCCTCTGAGACTGCCTCAAAAGGCACGACGAGGGCTGACGGAGATTCAGATACGAGAATATCGACTGTGGCAGTAAAGTTGGGATAAAGGCTTGAGACATCCTGCCCTTCATCCATGGCAAGGGTTACCGGGATAGAAACCTCTGTGCCGGAAACATCGCCAATGACGCCGATACTGGTGATGGTCGCTGTAAGGCCGAGATTTTTATTGGAAAGTGTCGATATAGATGCGGACATGCCTTTTTTGAATTTATAGACATCATATTCGCTGATATTTGATTCAATTTGCAGGTTGGTGAGATCCGTCACTTGGACGAGACTTGAATTTTCAGTGACATTTTCCCCCACTGTATAGTAGAGATTGGCAACCGTGCCGTCAAATGGCGCGACGATGAGGATGTTATCGAGATCCGCTTCAAGGTTTTCCAGATTGAGCTGCAAGAGCTGCAGTTTTGTCTTGGAAAGGGCAATTTCATCTTTAGCGTAATAACTGTTTAGTGCATTTTTAGCTTCTGTGACTTTGTTAACCGCATTTTTAAGTGTTGTTGATGCGCTGTCAAATTCGCTTTGAGAGGCCGAACCCTCTTCAAAGAGCAGTTTCGTATCGTTGTAATTTTTTTGGGCGTCGTCCAAATTGCGCTGTGCTTCGCTTAGTGCATTTTCATGTGTCGTGGCACCAGTTGCTTCGCTGCTCTTGATGGTACCCTCAAGCGTGGCGATTTCGTACTTTGCATTTGCGATGTCGTAGTTCAAATCGGTGTCGTCAAGGAGCATGATCGGATCGCCGGCTTTAACGGTCTGTCCCGCTTCGGCGTAAATTTCAAGTACTTTTGAACTGAACCCCACGGTAATGGTTTGATCGTTTTTCGCTGTGATTGTGCCAGTCGTGGTATATGTTTCAGACAGCGGTATTTCGCGAATTTCAAAAGATACTTGTGTATTGGTGTCGTTTGTGGTGGTGTCAGGCGTTTGACCCCTGAAATAAGTAATGCCTGCTGCACCGACGACGATGACGATGAGCAGTATGACAATCAGTTTTTTATGTTTCATAATGACCTCCGCTGAGTATGATTGCTTTCAGCTTATGGGTCAAATCTAAACGCGCTTTAAATCGATTCTTAATTTTTTATAAAAAAAGATTAAAACCCTATTGATTCCAAAATAATGTGAACCGCTCCAATAAGTTAGACCGAAATGCTAACGTATTGGGGGTACATCATAACGCTGTGGATTCAAAGGGTTTTAATCATCTGTTTTAGATGTATTTGTCTTTCAACTTATTGTCTTTCATCTGTTAGTTTTACAAGGTCTGTTAGCTTTACAAGGTCTGTTAGCTTTACAAGGAACGCGTTTTAAGCACAGACTTCGTTATGAAACGTTTTCTTGATATTGAAGTTTGTAAAGGTCGTAATAAAAGCCGCCCAGCGTCAGTAAATCCTGATGTTTGCCGCGCTCCTTGATTTCACCCTTATGCATGACGACAATTTGATCGACGTGCTGAATGGTGGAAAGTCTGTGGGCGACAATGAGCGTGGTGCGGTTTTGAATCATCTTTGAAATGGCGTCCTGAATGAGCAGTTCCGTTTCTGTATCAATATTGCTGGTGGCTTCATCGAGGATCAGCACTTTCGGATCATAAACCAGCGCCCTTGCAAAGGAGAGCAACTGACGCTGACCGGATGAAAGCGTTGCACCGCGTTCCACAACCGTTTCATCATAGCCGTTTGGCAATGAGCAGATGAATGGATGCGCATTGACGTATTTAGCAACCTTTATAATCTGTTCATCTGTAATTTCAGGATGATTAAGGCGAATATTTTCGCGAATGTCGCCTGAAAAGAGGAAGACATCCTGCAGCACCATACCGATTTTTTCGCGTAGTGCTGATTTATCCCATTTTCGAATGGGAATGTCATCGACGAGAATGTCACCCTTTTGAATGTCGTAAAAGCGGTTGATTAAGTTGATGATGGTCGTCTTTCCGGAACCGGTGGCACCAACGAAGGCGACGGAGCTGCCGGGGTCAATGGTAAAGGAAACATCTTTTAGTACATAGTCTTCAGGAGACTGAGGATTTGCTTCATAACTGAACCAGACATGCTTAAATTCGATGCGGCCTCTGAAAACAGTGTCAGGTACTATTTCAGGAACAGTTGGGTTTGGAATGATGTTTTCGGTGTCAAGGATGAGAAAAATCCTTTCGGCAGATGCCATGGAAGACTGAAAGATATTAAATTTTTCAGTAAGGTCCATAATGGGGCGAAAGAATTGTTGTGTATAGGAAATAAAGGCAATGAGAACACCGAGTTCCACGACGCCGCTAAGTGCATCACCGCTGCCGAACCAGATGAGCATCCCCAGTGAGACGGAATAGGCGAGATTCATCAGGGGTCTAAAGGTCGCGTAGATTTTTGTTTCTTTAATACTGCTGCTTAAGTAATTTGCATTAATGTGATCAAAGGCTTCGTAGATTCCCTGCTCTTTATTAAAAATCTGAATGATTTTCATACCGTTGATATTTTCTGCCAGTGTTGCGTTAATGGCGGCGAGCTTTACTTTGACTTCGCGCTGTACGGCGCGCGCCTTGTCCCTGAAAATACGTGCAGCGATTAGGACAAACGGCACCGTGGTAAAGCAGTAAAGCGCTAATTTGGCATTGATGCTGAGCATGACGATAACTGTGCCCGCGAGGAGAAAGAAATCTTTCAGCGAGGTGACGAGGACGTCTGTAAACATTTCGTTGATGTTGTTCATGTCGTTGGAGACGCGTGTAACCAGACGTCCAACGGGATTTTTATCAAAGAAGTTAAGGCTCTGCGCTTCAATGTGCGCGAAGAGTTTTTCACGCAGCGCAAAGACGATTTTCTGACTGGCGTAATTTAAAAAGTAGGTGTGCAAAAAGCCGCTGATGAGGCTGATGAGTAAAAAGCCAACGAGTACAAAGACGAGATGCCTTAACGTACTGACGCGAAGATCTTTTAGCTTAAGATCGAAAGCATCTGTCGCTGTGAATGAGATGTCCTTGGTACGATCCGCTCCGATTAGCAGTGTATAGACACCGGTTTCACGGTCGTAGTCCACACCAATTTCACCGGCATTTCCCGTTATTTCCAAAGCCTTTTCCAAGCGATATTCGCCGTTGACCACAGCTTGCATCAGTGTATCCGGGTCATTAGCCGGCGTAGCTTTGATCACGGCTGAATTGACTGTTGTTGCAGTGGTGCTAGACGTGTTTTCGCTATTTTGCGTCGTAATCACATCTGCACTTGATTCTGAAACAGAGACGGGGATAAACGTATAATGTGTCGGCGAGATATAATTATCGACGGCTGTTTTCGTAAAATAAGGCACGGAGAGATCGACCAGTGTTACTAACGTCATCAGGACGACACTAAACATCAATATGCCAGTCTGCGCTTTTGCATATCCAAAGAGGCGTCGCATCAGTGCCAGGTCAAAATGAGATTGTATGGCTTGTTCTTCATGAATGGATTTTGACATTTACGACTCCTTCGTGATTTTTTCTTCTAATAATTGTTTCTGATAGAGTTCATAATAGGCACCCTTTTGACTGAGCAGCGTTTGATGATCCCCGCGCTCCAATATTTCACCATGTTCGAGGTAAAGAATTTGATCAGCATCTTTAACAGTGGAAACGCGGTGTGAGACAATGAGTGTCGTGGTTTTTTCGCGTAGCTTCGCCAGCTCTTTCAAGAAGGCTTCTTCCGTTTTGGTATCAACGGCTGACAGCGCATCGTCAAGACACAGAATCTTTGGCTGCTTCGCGAGGGCGCGTGCAATAGAGGTACGCTGCTTTTGACCGCCGGACATGTTGACGCCGCGCTCGCCGAGTTCTGATTGATACGAATCTTTAAAGCTTATAATTTCATCGTGAATTTGAGCGCGTTTGGCCGCTTCCACGGAAGTGTCAAGGTCAGGTGTGTCCAGCCCAAAACAAATATTGTAGACGATTTCCTTAGAAAATAGGAAGTTGTCCTGCGGCACATAGCCAATGGCATGGCGAAGCGACTTTGGTTCAATCTGTGTAATATCGTCGCCGCCGACAAAGAGATGTCCGGGTTCAACTTCGTAAAGTCTGAGCAGTAAATTCATCATCGTCGTTTTGCCGCTGCCGGTCTTGCCGACAATGGCAAGTGTTTTGCCAGCTTCGAGTTCAAAAGTGATGTTTTTCAGCGCGGGTATTGTTTGACCCGGGTATTGAAAGGTAAGATTCTGAAATTGAATGGCAGGTGTGCCGCTAAAGCTTAGATCATAATGATCATCGTCAAAAGCACTTGGTTCGTCAAGAATCGCATTGATACGCTGCAGGGAAACCTGTCCGCGCTGCATGGTATTGTAGACGAAACCAATGGCCATCATCGGCCAAGAGAGCATGCCTACATACATAAAGAAGGTGACGAAGGCACCAACGGTAATCGTGTCATAGATGACGAGGTAGCCGCCGTAAACCAGTGCAATCAGCGTGCTGAGCATGGTGATAAACCCAAGGAGCGGGTGCATCAGACCTGAAATCTTTGCGAGTTTCATGTTGACGGCAAAGTTTTCTTCATTAATAATGTTAAAATGTGCCTGTGTGGATTGTTCACGGACGAAGGACTTAATAACGCGCATGCCTGAAAACGTTTCCTGGACATTATCGCTTAAATCGGAAAAGGCTTCCTGAACGCGCTTAAAGCGTTGTCGAATAAGTTTGCCGAATGTAATGATAAAAAAAGCCACAAGCGGCAATGGCGCAAGTGCGACCAGTGTCAATTTCAAATTGACTTTAACCATCATCAGGCAAATGGTCATGGTACTCATGAAAAAAGCATCAATAAACATGATAATACCGGGGCCGAATGACATGCGGACAGCATTGATGTCATTGGTGGCGTGTGCCATGAGGTCGCCTGTCTTATGGGTATTGTAATAAGAGAGCGGCAAGGTCTCAAGGTGTGCGAACACGCGATTCCTCAGCCAGTATTCCATAGTCTTTGACGATTTAATAATGGTCATACGCCAGCCAAAACGGCCCAGTGCAACGCCGATGGCAACGATGATGATATAAAAAATGATTTTGATGGTATCCGGTGTTGTCAGCGTTCTGGCTGTTAACATGTCTGTAAAATTGCCGATGATAATAGGCGGCAGCATTTGCAGGACATCGACGGCGATGAGCAGGAAAATGCCAAAGGCGTAATATTTCATATGCTTTTTCAGAAAGGGTTTTAGATGTGTCAAAATTTGCATAGAAGCTCCTAATTGATTGTAATTAGCTCTATTTTAACATAAATGAACGTGGAATTTAGCGGATTGTGCGCTATTAAAAAAAATTAACAATAAGTCGTTAATTAATTGTAAGTCCCTTGTTGACAAACCCCTGCAAACGTGATAATTTGAGTATTAATAAATTTACAGAACTGAATCACAGAACTCATATATTTCCAATGAGATGGCTTGGATGTTTCTACGTGGTAGCCGGGCATTACCACACTATGGGTTGTTGCTGAATCTTATGCATGTTTCATTTGACATGGTGAGAGCGTTTAGAGACAACCCCAGGGTTGTCTTTTTTGATTTCAATGCAATGGCCATTGTACATGACAAATGAGGCAATGCCTCAAATGGCTAAAATGACTGTCACTTCGGATAAAAAAGCCGTTAAAATTAAAAGTAGAAATTGAAACGCAGGTATTTGTGATTAGCGTATCGTCGGTTCAAGACTATTGAGCGATCGATGCAGATCGAGATTTGGAGGAAGAAATACATGGAAGATAAGCTCGTCAAAGAGGGATTGACGTATGATGACGTCCTACTCATACCACAGAAGTCATATGTGCTCCCAAATGAAGTCAACACAAAGACAAAGCTTACAAAGAAAATTATGTTGAATATCCCAATTATCAGTGCCGGCATGGATACAGTGACGGAGTCTAAACTCGCCATTGCCATTGCTAGAGAAGGTGGCCTTGGGATTATCCACAAGAACATGAGCATTGCCAAACAAGCACTGGAAGTGGATCGCGTTAAGCGATGTGAACACGGCGTCATCGTCGATCCTTTTTCACTGACACCGGATCATATCGTTCAAGATGCTGAAAACCTCATGTCCAGATACCGTATTTCAGGTGTTCCCGTTGTCGATGCAAATGAAAAACTCGTCGGGATTATCACCAACCGCGACATTCGCTTTGAACCGGATATGCAGGCAAAAATCTCCGATGTCATGACAAAGGAAGAACTTATTACAGCACCTGCCGACATTTCGTTGGAAGACGCTGAAAAAATTCTCAGAAAGCATAAAATTGAAAAATTGCCGCTCGTAGATGAAGCGGGATTGCTCAAAGGGCTTATCACCATTAAAGATATTGAAAAAACAGTCAAATACCCGCTTCGTGCAACGGATGAAAGAGGTAGACTGCTCGCAGGGGCCGCTGTCGGTATTGGCAGTGATATGATGGAACGCGTTGATGCGCTGGTAAAAGCGGGCGTTGATGTCGTGGCACTTGACTCGGCACACGGTCACAGCATTAACATTATCAAAGCGGTTAAAGTCATTAAAGATGCTTATCCAAATCTCGACGTTATTGCAGGGAATGTGGCAACGGCAGAAGCGACAAAAGATTTAATCGAAGCCGGTGCAGATGCCATTAAGGTCGGTATCGGGCCTGGGTCGATCTGTACAACGCGCGTCGTTGCAGGGATTGGCGTGCCACAGGTGACGGCCGTTTACGACTGTTCAAGAGTTGCGGTAGCTTATGATATCCCTGTGATCGCTGACGGCGGAATTAAGTTTTCCGGTGACATTCCAAAGGCCATTGCATCAGGTGCTGATGTCGTCATGCTTGGTTCACTCTTTGCAGGTACAGAGGAGAGCCCGGGCGAAATCGTCATGTATCAGGGCAGAAGCTTTAAAATGTATCGCGGCATGGGCTCTACAGCAGCGATGGAAGCGGGTTCCAAAGACCGCTACTTCCAAAACGATACGAAAAAATTTGTGCCGGAAGGCGTTGAAGGACGTGTGCCGTATAGAGGCTACCTCAAGGACATTATCTATCAACTCGTCGGCGGCTTAAGATCCGGGATGGGATACTGCGGCACTGGCAGCATTGAAGATCTCAAGGCAAACGGCAAATTTATCCGCATTACCAATGCGGGCCTTAAAGAATCGCATCCACACGATATTTCCATTACCAAAGAACCGCCAAACTATAGCATTTCGAGCAGTGATCACTAATGGCTTGCTGTATTCATACAGCGTATAAGCTGCGTTGCATATAAATTGAAATTTTAAAAGTGTCAGAGCAATCTTAAACCAGCGTCACGTTTTGCGTGACGCTGTCATTTTAAAGCAGTTTTTAAATTTCATCTTTTTTGGATGTGATTTTCAAGTCGTGAAAATCCATGGTACAAAGTCATGGCGCAAATACGATTACTCGTGTAAAATAGAAGCAGTGATATTATCTTTTTAGTTTCCGGGAGGCAAATTCGTGAACAATGAATTAATTATGATTGTCGACTTTGGTGGGCAATATAATCAGTTAATCGCTCGTCGCGTCAGAGAGGCGGGCGTGTACAGTGAAGTCGTATCATGGCGGCATGCACTGGCAAAAATTAAGGAAAAAAATCCAATGGGCGTCATCTTTACAGGGGGACCGAATTCCGTATACGCAGAAAATGCACCGCATTTGGATAAAGAAATCTTTGAACTCGGGTTGCCGATTTTAGGTATCTGCTACGGTATGCAGCTAATGGCACAAACCCTTGGCGGGAAGGTTTCCAGAGCAACACAGCAGGAATATGGCAAAATAAAACTCAACATTCATAATAATGGCGGCCTTTTCAGTGGTATCGAAAATGATTCACAGTGCTGGATGAGCCATTTTGACTATGTTTCCGAAGCGCCGTCGGGGTTTGAAATTACGGCGACAACAGACAATTGTCCTGTCGCGGCAATGAAGGACGTTGATAAAAAACTCTATGCGGTACAGTTTCATGCAGAAGTTGAGCACACGCCATTTGGCCGAAAACTGATTAAAAATTTCGTCTACGATATCTGCGGTTGTTCAGGCGACTGGAATATGGGCGATTTCGCACAAAACATGATTGAACATATCCGTGAAAAGGTCGGCGGTAAAAAAGTACTCTGTGCGCTTTCAGGCGGTGTTGATTCATCCGTTGCGGCAACGCTGGTGCACAAAGCCATTGGTGACCGCTTAACCTGTATCTTTGTGGATCATGGCCTGCTTAGAAAAGATGAAGGC
>JASUSA010000012.1 GCA_030446305.1 Clostridiales bacterium
GAAATGTCATCATTGTCTGTTACATTTTCTCCGGCGCTTCCAGACAGACGAGCTCAAGTGCAGATTTTAGAACAGTCTGTGTACTTTTTACAAGCGCCAGTCTTGCAGTTTTCAGTGCTTCATCGTCTACTAATATCGCATTGTCATGGTAAAAGCGGTTAAAGTTCTGAGCAATTTCAACGGCATAGCGCGCAACGTGATGCGGTTCATAGTTTTTATGCGCCAAGACGATCACTTCATTAAATTTTCCAAGCGATGTAATCAGTGCCTTTGACGCATCGTCGCCAAGTAAACTAAAATCGACATCGTCAAATTCAGCCCCGTCAGCCTTTCTCAGAACACTGCAGGATCGCGCATGTGTATACTGCACATATGGCCCTGTCTCGCCTTCAAAAGACAATGTCTTTTCCCATGAAAAAGAATAGTCCTTTTGTCTGGAGGTAAACAACTCTTGAAACACGACAGCGCCAATGCCAACTTGTCTTGCAACGTTTTCCTTATCGGCGATATCAGGATTTTTTTCGTTGATGATTTCCAAAGTCTTTTCAGTTGCTTTGTCCAAGACGTCTTCCAAGAAAATCACATTTCCCCTTCTCGTTGAAAGCGCACCTTCTTCTAGCGACACCATTCCAAAATCCACGTGTACACAATCCTTCGCCCAGTCATAACCCATCAATTCAACAATTTTAATCCATTGCTGAAAATGAAGTTTTTGCGCGCTCCCAACTACATAGATGTTTTTATCAAAGTGATACGTATCCTGACGATATTTTGCAGCCGCAAGATCGCGTGTCATATACAGTGTTGAGCCATCTTTTTTTGTAATCAGTGCCGGTGGCATGCCATAAGCTTCTAAATTGACAATTTCCGCACCTTCTGACTTTTCCACAATGTGCTTTGTTCTTAATTCATCAAGGATAGCAGGCATTTTATCAGAATAGAAACTCTCTCCCGCATATGAATCAAACGTAACACCCAGTTTGCCGTAAACTCTGTTAAAAGATACCAACGACATATCCCTAAAGAGATTCCAAAGCGATGTCGCTTCTTCATCACCGTTTTCAAGCTTTGTAAACCAGCCGCGCGCTTCATCATTCAGCGAATCATCTGATTCAGCTTCCTCGTGAAAGCGTACATACAATTTTAAGAGTTCTGGAATCGGTGCCGCTTCAATCGCTTCGCGTGATCCCCATTTTTTATAGGCGACAATCAGCTTGCCGAACTGCGTCCCATAATCGCCTAAATGATTCACCGCAACTGTATCGTAGCCAAGCGCTTTGTAAATGCGGTGCAGCGATTCCCCGATCATCGTGCTGCGAATGTGTCCCATGTGAAAAGGTTTCGCAATATTCACCGATGAGTACTCGACAACGACCTTTTTGCCGGCTCCCAAATCCGATTTGCCGTATTGTTCACCTTCTTTTAAAATTGCAGTTAATACAGATTTTGCCAAATGTGCTGTTGAAACTTTAAAATTGACAAATCCTGAAACCGCTGTGACAGATTCGATTTCCTGCGCTTCAGGCAATGCCGCAGCAATTTCTTCTGCAATCTTTACAGGTGCTTTTCGAAGCACCTTAGCCAATTTAAAGCACGGGAATGCATAATCGCCCATCGTCGGGTTTTTAGGGTATTCAACCAATGCCAGAATTTCATCAAATGTCAGCGTGTCAACCTGCTTTGCAAGCAGACCGGCAATTAATGCCTTATAATCAATCATAATGCCTCCTCAAAAAAATATAAAAGTCCCTTGGTATCCCAAGAGACGAATTGACCGCGGTGCCACTCTCGTTAAGCAAAAAAATCTTTTGCTTCACTCAACGCCTTTAACGAAGCTACCCGTTCGACTTACTCATTTCTGCCGAAACCTCATGGATACGTTTCAATCATACATCATACCGGGCTTCCACCATTCCCAGCTCTCTATGAATCCAATATGACCTACTTTCCCATTCATCGGTCTTGCTGCATAACATCCCGTCGTACAGCGCATTCAATTATATGTTGAGCATAGTTTAACACAAACGTTCAGTTTCATGCAAGTCTAAATCTTAAGAACTGTTTTTAACAAATTTGTTAATTATCTTGCGATCATATTTATTTTACATGAAATTAAGCTATAATGAGCATAATACGCGAAGGAGTATAGGATGGCAAATTTTAATTATTATAAAAATCGGGCAAAACAGCTTACGTTAACAGAATGGCTAATTGGAATCAATGTCGTGATGTACGCCATCACATTCATTGTAGATGCAACCGTCGGCAATGCACTGTTGCACCTTGGCGCCAAGGTCAACTTTTTAGTTGCGGGCGGCCAATATTATCGCCTGTTGACTTCCATGTTTTTACACGCCGGAATCACACATCTGATTTTCAACATGATGGCACTGTACATATTAGGGCGCGATATCGAACGCTTCTTTGGCAAGGGCAAATTTCTAGCCATTTATTTTGGCGCAGGCCTTTTGGGCTCAGCATTAAGTTATTTAACCGTGGATGCCGTTTCCGTAGGTGCCTCGGGTGCAATCTTTGGCCTAATGGGCGCCAACCTCTATTTATATAAGCGCAACCCCATGGTCTATAAACGCATTTACGGAACAGACCTGCTCATCCTCATCGGGATTAACCTGCTCATTGGCTTTGTAAGACCCAATATTGACATTGCAGGACACATTGGCGGGTTAATCGGCGGTTTTCTGCTCGCTGAATCCTTGGGGCTTAAAAACGAAATTTGGCGCAATGTAAAGGGTATTCTATTTTTAGCCCTCTATGCAGTCATTACATTTGGCATTATCGGTTTTGCCACTTTCCTCAATTTTCAAAGTGAAATCTTCTATATGAACATGACTTATTACACCTATCTACAGTCACATATGGATCAGGCACTTAAATGGGCCGAAAGAGGCCTTTCCAAATTCCCGAACAGCAGCGAACTGTTGCAGTTCAAGTCGTCATACGGCCAATAATCTACGTCTATGACATAGCGCCAATCTTAAAGACCATCTCGAAAGATGTCATTAACTGCATTTAAATTGATTAATTGATTATGCTTTAAAGACCATATGACCGTTTTCATCCAAAATGATGTACGACTTAAAGTGCATCATTATTTTTTTGACTGTACAGCCTGAACCGCTGATTTTCTGTCCCGAAAAAGTCCCATCATAGATATTGACGCTGCCGCACGACGGACTGCTTTGCTTTAATATGAAAAGATGTGTTTCAAGCTGCTCTGCCATCTTCAGAACCATTTGTGCACCGCATTCAAATGCAGCACTGACATCTTCGCCCTTCTGATTAATATAACGGCCGGTTGCCTGCTCACATTCAACCGGCGATCGCGGCGTAGACAACCCGCCAAGCTGTTCCGGACAGCACGGCACTTTCACAGCATGCCGCATCAATTTTGCAGCATAAGCCATTACATCGTTCTGAAGCGGTTCTGCATTGTAACGAACTGTATAGTCCAGCAGGCAGGCACTGACAAGCACGAGGCCGTTAGGCGACAGTTGCCGATACCATGCTTCAAAGTCGCCTTTGTCAAACAGGTAAGTTTTCAGATGTCCCTCGCTTGAAATTTCCTTATAGCCGGCAGCGATAATGCAGTGATGTGATGCTTCATTTACCTTTTCAATATTCGCTTCAATGCCCTTCAGCGTCGGATGACTAACATACTGATACCAGGTTAAAGCCCGTATCGCCTCACTGGCATAATGGTTTCGGCGGTATGGCTTGGCGATTCCGTAGCCGATTTCGATCAGCGCCGCTTCCCCCGTTGTCATAATCCCTATATCGCCAATGACTTCATTGCCGTCTTTTAAGACAATCATCCAAGGCAATGCTTCATCTTTGCCACCCAGTCCCATTAGCGATAAAAAACCGTTGGCGCGCGTTCGTATATCAGAGGCAAACCATTTTGAATTGGGCTTTAAACCAGCTTCTGCAAATGCCTTTTCATCACCTGACACGGTCGCTTCAAGCATTGCCTGATTAAACGGCAGCAAGATAAGACGTTCTGTTATAATCATTGCTCTCTCCAGTACAGCGTGATAAGACAAATCAGCACAGATCGTACTGCATATGATATCAAATAGTCTTTTCACGCTAAAAAATCATTTCACTTATCTGAATTCCAAGACCGTTGCACCGTTTCCGCCTTCATTATAAGCCGCAAATTCAAAATGCTTTATTTGGCGATGCTGCTTAAAGTGATCGTGAAGTCCTTTTCGAAGTGCGCCGGTACCCTTTCCGTGAATAATGCGAACCTGATGCAAATTGGCAAGAATAGCTTGATCGATGTATTGGTCAATGATGACAATCGCATCTTCAATATTTTCACCGCGGACGTCAATTTCTGTCTTAATTGTTGCAGAAGCCGCCGTCGTCTTTCGAACATTTTGATATACTTTTTGATCCTGTCGTTTTTTACTCAGCGAAAGCAGCCCTTTTAGATTGACATTCATCTTCATTAAACCCACTTGAACCGACAGCTCTCCCTTTTCATTCGGCAGCGTCAGTACCGTCCCGTCTTGATTGATGGATAGAACGCGTACCGAATCGCCAATTTGTACCATTGTCGGCGCCATGTCTGTTTCGATATCCGGATCAATGGTCTGTTCGACCATATCATCTATTTTTTCATTCAACCGCTTCCTTGCCGCTTCAAGGCCGCGTTTGTCAATTGCACGTTCTGCTTCACGTAGCGCCCGCATCGTGTCGTCAACTTCTTCTTTGGCCTCTTTTAACAGATTGCGCGCTTCTTCCTTAGCACGGCTTAAGAGCTTATCGCGCTGCGCAATCATCTTCGTTTCTTTGTCTTCAAGGTTCTTTTTAATCTTTTCAACATCCAGCCTCAGACGAATTGCTTCATCCTGTTCGGTCTCTGCAACTTTGCGGCTCTCTTCAATTTTTGCAATGATATCCTCAAATTCTATGTTATCCTGATGGACATATGATCTGGCATTGTCAATCAGCATTTGGCTTAAACCGAGTTTTTTTGAAATCTCAAAAGCATTTGACTTGCCGGGAATGCCGATTAATAGGCGATACGTAGGACTTAATGAGGCAACATCAAATTCGACACTTGCATTTTCAATGCCGGGCGTATTGATCGCATATGCTTTCAGTTCTGCATAATGCGTCGTCGCCATCGTTCGCACTTGCCATTTTTTCAACTGATCCAAAATCGCCATCGCCAGTGCAGCACCTTCTGTGGGGTCCGTTCCCGCGCCTAGTTCATCAAAGAGAACCAAACTTTTTGGCGTTACTTCCGCTAGAATAGAGACTATATTCGTCATATGCGATGAGAACGTACTAAGACTTTGTTCAATGCTCTGTTCATCACCAATATCGGCAAAGACCTGATCGAACACAGCGACCTTCGAACCGTAATCTACCGGAATGTGAAGACCCGCCTGTGCCATAAGCGACAATAAACCCACGGTTTTAAGCGTCACTGTCTTCCCGCCGGTATTAGGGCCTGTAATCAGTAGCGTTGTGAAGTGTTCACCAAGCCATATGGTGTTGGCAACCACTGTTTTGCCGTCAATCAGAGGATGTCGTGCTCTTTTTAATTTAAAAATACCGTCATCTGCAATTTCAGGTGCAACCGCGCGCAGTCGCTCTGCCAGCTTCGCCTTGGCAAAGACAAAATCCAGCTGCACTAAAATTTCGACATTTTGCACAATGGAAACGCCGCTTTCAGCGACCAAACCCGTTAAAACACGCAAAATACGCTCAATTTCCTTTTGCTCATCAATTTTCAGTGTGCGAAGCTGATTGTTCAGTTCAACAACGGCTAACGGCTCAATGTAAAAGGTACTGCCTTTTGCAGACTGATCGTGTACAATACCCTTGATCTGTTGTTTGTACTCACTCTTTACAGGAATGACAAAACGATCCTGTCGTATTGTAATCAGCGATTCTTGCAAATACTTTTGATTTTGTTGGGATGTTATCAGCGATTCTAATTTTTGCCTGATGGATGCATTTTTTTGTTCAATTTGCCGCCTGATTTTATGAAGTTCAGGTGACGCATGATCTGCGATTTCATTTTCATTGACAATACAGTCACCAATTTCTTTTTCAAGAGACTGGACACTTATCAGCTGATTGGCCAAACCAAGCAATTTAGGATATCGCGTTTCAGCCTCGGAAGGCTGCAGCAAATATCTTTTCATGATCCTAGCCGTTCTCAAACCGTCTCCAATTTCTATAAGCTGCTTTGGCGTTAGGCAACCGCCAATCTGCGACAGCTTGACCGCATCGCCGATTTCGTAAATAGGGCCAAATGGCGCATTGCCTTCATGCAGCAGCATTGCCGCTGCTTCCGAAGTCTCAAGCAATGCCAGCCGCACCAGTTCGACTTCTGCCACAGGCCGCAGCGCCATGCAGCGCGCTTTTCCAGGTTTGCTGGTCGCATGCTCGGTCAGCATTGCCAGCACTTTATCGAATTCCAACACGCGACGTGCTCTATCGTTCATCGTCATATCTCCTTTTGTTTACCTTCATTGCCCTTTTCATCACGGCTCCTGCCGCCAAGTTCAACGGTGTCACAGCCCACTGCTCTGCGCCAATCTGCGCAAAACAAAAGATGCCATTGTCACGCCAGACGACGAAGGCACCTCCTATTCTTACTTCGTTTCTTCTTCAAAATCAATCATGCGCATTGGTGCTTCTTTATGCGTAAACTCACGTTCAAGCTGTTCAACTTCATCACGTGATTTTCTTAAATCATCTTCCTTTTTCTTCAAATCGTGATCCAGTTTCTCCATGCGCTTTCTCAGCTGCGAAACACCTGTTTCATAGATATTGGAAGAATCGATTAATCTTGAAAATTCTTCAACCATTTTATCGTAGGCACTGCTGCGGCGCTCAAATTCTGTAACAACTGCATCCAGCTCATCACGTGCACTTTTTAACTCATACTGAGGCGAATTGATACGACGTTCCAGCTCTTCTTTTTCTAAGAGCACTTTATGGTATTCATCTGCGATATTGAGTGCCGTCAAAACGCCAATCATCGACAGGCTCAATTTGCGGTTGCTATCAAATGTTTCACGCATTTTGTCGTCGACGTAATTTGCGACACGCTGCATGTGCTCTCTTGAGTCTTCACTGACCAATGTATATTCCCGATCCATGATCTTCACAATGACTTTATTTTTATCAGGCATCCTCTCACTCCTCAATTAATGTTCATTTTGATTAATTCCATTATACTAAAAATCAAAATAATTTACACTTTTTTTCGCAAAAGAAAGTCAGCATAGCTGTAGGGCGCACCCTTATTTCATTTTGATGCAATCGGTGTTCAATTCAATTCTTCCCTCTTTATACAACTTGCCTACAGCGCGTTTAAAAGCGCGTTTACTCATGTTTAACCGTGATTTTATAACATCTGGATCACTGTTGTCACTGAGATCCAGCAAACCATTATTTTTTTCAAGTGCTGAAAGAATTACGGATTCATCGTCGTGAATCTGTTCAGATGCCTTCTGCCGAATACTAAGATTAATTTTTCCGTCTTCACGTATTTTCGTAATACGCGCTTGGATCACTGCACCTTCCACAATTTCACGGTACAATTCATGTTTTGGCACAAAGCCGTGATACTGATTGGATACGGCGACAAAAGCACCCATATCAGGTTTGATGTCATAGACGATGCCTTCAACCGTGTCGCCGATGTTTGCATTTGCCATCGCCGTCAATACGTCATAAATGCGCATGGTTGCCGACAATGATTTTCGATCATCCAATTGAATTTTGACCAGAACGCGATCGCCAATCTTAACCCCGCGTTTTGCTGAATCATTCGGTAAAAAAACATCTCTTTCCGACTGGTTATCAAGAAAGAAACCTGATTTAACTTTACCGACAACTTTCAGCCATCCAATTTCATCTACACACAGCAATGGGCGTTTTAGGGATGCAACCATTTGATCCGATTTGTTTTGATAAACGAAGACTTCGACTGCCATATCGACTTCAAGCACAGTCTTCTTATCGCCTTCCAGCATGATTTCTTTTTCGCCGTTTGGCATTTCACTTATATAAGCGCCATATGCCGTAAGGCGATTAACGTATGCCGTTTGCATACAACCTAGTTTAAACATTTTTTAACTCCGTTCGTTTATTATAAAACATGTGTGATACTGCCGATCCATTCACAGCATTTGCTGCATCATTGCTTTATCATATACCCCACACGCAAGGTTTGTTTTCATGTTTTTTTGGAGGAATCCCTTAAATGAGGACAAAAAAAAGCCTCGGTTCAACCGAGGCCTCAGTGTTTATCTTACTGTTGTAACGTTTTCAGCTTGAGGACCTTTAGGGCCTTGAGCGATTTCAAAAGTAACAACTTCACCTTCTTCGAGTGATTTAAAACCCTCTTTGTTGATTTGTGAAAAGTGTACGAATACGTCTTTTCCATCTTCACCAGTGATAAAACCAAAACCTTTTTCTGAGTTGAACCATTTTACTGTTCCGTTTAACATTTTTGTTCCTCCAAAACTTTAATTTCCTTAACCCCTAACGTAAAACTTATTAAACTTTTGGAAGTTCAAATTGCAAACTATCAGTTAAGCGATTCAAATTCCGAACGTTTTAACAAATTTTTCTCACAGGTACAATCAAGGTACGTTACCATTATACACGTTTACATACTTATGCGCAAGCGTTTGTAAGCATTTCAGAATGTATACATAGCGCGGCTATTCACCCTTATAAAGCTTTGAAATGTTCGCTTGAATGGTTTCATTCTCAAGAAAATCATCAAAATCAATTTCTTTGTCAAAGTTGCCGTTTGGCGTCAATTCGATAACGCGATTGGCAATTGTCTCAATAAACTTGTGGTCATGAGATGAAAAAAGCAGCGTCCCCTTAAAGGCAATCAGCCCATTATTGACAGCTTGGATCGATTCAAGATCCAAATGGTTCGTTGGATCATCCAATAAAATAATATTCGCCATGGACAGCATAAGCTTCGAAAACATACATCTCATTTTCTCGCCGCCTGAAAGTACATGACACATTTTTAACGGCTCATCACCGGAAAAGAGCATTTTTCCTAAGAACCCTCTAATAAATGTATCGTCCTTTTCAGTTGAATACTGGCGAAGCCAATCGACCAGATTCATTTCAACGCCTTCAAAATACTCAGTATTATCTTTTGGCATATAGGATTGCGATGTGGTCACGCCCCATTTAAATGTTCCTGAATCAGGTTCGATTTCCCCCATGAGGATTTTAAAGAGCGTCGTCATGGCTAAATCATTTCGGCTCATAAAGACAATTTTGTCGCCCTTGTTCACAATAAAGGATAGATCGTTGAGGATTTTTACCCCGTCAATGGTCTTCGTAAGGCCTTCTACCGTTAGAATTTCTTTGCCGGCTTCGCGTTCAGGCGTAAAGCCAACAAATGGGTAGCGCCTTGAAGACGGCTGAATGTCGTCAACTGTAATTTTATCAAGCATCTTTTTACGGGATGTCGCTTGTTTCGCTTTTGATGCATTTGAACTAAAACGTGCGATAAAGTCCTGTAGTTCTTTAATTTTTTCTTCTTTTTTCTTGTTCTGTTCTTTCATGAGTCTAAGCATCAACTGGCTTGACTCATACCAAAAATCGTAGTTACCGACAAAGAGTTTTGCTTTCCCAAAATCAATATCGACCATATGCGTACAGACCTTGTTCAAGAAGTGCCTGTCATGGGATACGACAATGACAGTATTGTCATATGTGATTAAAAATTCCTCCAGCCAGCTAATCGCATGAAAATCCAAGTGGTTGGTCGGTTCATCCAATAGGAGAATATCCGGCGTACCGAAGAGTGATTGCGCCAAAAGCACTTTCACTTTATCGCCTGCCTGTACGTCGCCCATGAGTTTATGAAAATTCTCCTGATCCACACCAAGACCATTTAAAAGCTTTTCAACATTTGATTCTGCATCCCAGCCATCGAGTTCTGCAAATTCGCCTTCAAGTTCAGCCGCTTTCATCCCGTCTTCTTCAGTAAAATCCTCTTTAAGGTAAATCGCATCCTTTTCTTTCATAATTTCGTATAGGCGCTTATGACCCATAATAACGGTATCCATCACTGTGTAATCGTCAAATTCAAAGTGATTTTGTTTCAATACGGCAATTCGCTCGCCGGGTGTTATAGAAACTTCGCCGTCTGTGGGTTCGATTTCGCCTGACAGTATTTTTAAAAAGGTCGATTTGCCGGCGCCGTTTGCACCGATAACACCGTAACAATTCCCCGGTGTAAATTTCAAATTTACTTCATCAAACAGTTTCCGATCACTGAATCTCAATCCTAAATTAACAACTTGTATCAATCTGTTGCCACCTTTCACATTCTTTCCGATAATTGTACACTCAAACATAAATTATATCATGTTTTCATCTGTTTTCAACCTTCTTTTCGCATCGTTCCTTATCCTCAACCGATGTACAGTTTACTGTATTTCTAAAAGCCTCTTCTCAATCGCACTCAATCGAACATGAAAAGGGTGTTGCACTGTCTTTTATTTGACAGCAACACCCTTTTTAGTGTTAATCTTTTAATTTTTCGATGATCTCTGCCAGCAGTTCTGCCGCTCGATCATTCGGCACTTGACAGGTCCCGGCATTCATATGACCGCCGCCGCCATAAGCAAGCATGGTTTCACCAATGTTGACTTTACTGCTTCGATTGAAAATAGATTTTCCGACAGTAAATACCGTATTCTGTTGCTTAAGTCCCCAAATAACCTGAATTGAAATATTGGTATCCGGGTACATCGCATATTTCACAAAGCGGTTTCCGGGATAGATGGTTTCCTGATCTCTTAAATCGACAACCAAGACATTGCCAAACACTTTAGCATTGTCTTCAATTTGCTTTTTAAATGGTTCCACATGCGCCAAGTAGAGCTCTACTCTTTCTTTAACATCCGGCAATTCTAGAATCTCATCAATGGAATGGTCTTTGCAGTATGCAATAAGATCCATCATAAGCTGATAATTTGATACTCTAAAATTGCGAAATCTCCCCAGACCCGTTCTCGCATCCATTATAAAGCTCAGGAGTTCCCACCCCTTTGGCGCAATGACATCCGCCATTGTAAACTGTGCAGAATCGGCCTTGTCAACTGCGAGGATCATTTCCTCTGAAATTGCTTTAAATCGATCTTTTCCGCCATAGTAATCATATACAACACGCGCAGCAGAAGGCGCATTTGGATCAATGATATGATTTTGCCTGCGTTCAGCATTTCTGACCGTCTCGCTAAGATGGTGGTCAAACGCTAAATAAACACCGTCGACATAGGGCAGGTTTGTTGTAATGTCCATATTGGTAACTTCAATCAAACCATCCTGCATGTCCTTTGGATGAACGAATTTTATCTCCTCAATCATGTTCATCTCTTTTAGCAACACGGCACAGACGAGTCCGTCAAAGTCGCTTCTCGTAATTAATCTGTATTGACCTTCCATATTAACCTCCCAAAGTGTATAATCTAATTATATTATACGACTTTTTCATGAAAACCTAACACTTTTGCACTAATTTGATATGAATTTATACATAGAAATGGTACATCTCGTTGCGCCGTTAATCTTTAATATGTTTAAGTCACCGCTTTGCGATGTCGTAAAGTGGTCTTCTTATGAATAACAAGAGGTTTTATGAATTCACTAACATCCTTTGAATCGCGTTTCGTCATTGACGAAATCAATCTCTATATCGCCGTCATTTCAACTGATCACACTATATCTTTTGCAAACAAACAACTATTACATTTCTCCGGCGTTCATTTCGAAAATATTGATCATCTTCCATATTGGGAACTGCCGTGGTGGCAAAACGGCATGGAAAATCAAAATCAATTAATGTTTGCTGTCGAACGCGCATTTTTTGGTGAAACCGTTCGCTTTGATGCCACTTACATGAAGTACGACAACACCCTTCATGAAATAGATTTTATTTTAAAGCCGCTTTATAAGCGGGATGAAATTGTAAGCGTCATTGCAATGGGCTACAATATTTCCGATCTTGTAAAAACGCAGAAAGCGCTGACGAGACGTCAACGCCAACTCGATGCGTTTTTCGAATTTTCTTCCGATGGTTATTGCTTCTGTCTTTTAGAGCAGCCTACTGAAATCGCGCAAACAGATGACGATTACATTCAGCATTTAATGTCACATCAAAAGCTGGCTTTTTTCAATCAGCAGCTTGAAAAAATACTTAGCAGAAAGCTTACACATCAAACGGCTATTGCTGATATTTTCCCAAATGTCAGTGAAATCGTCTCTCACTGGCGTGAAATGATTATCCACGGCAAATCACAATTTGACACAATCATTCAACTTGAAGACACCTTTTATGAAGACAGCGCATTAGATGCTTATTTACTGGATGAACCTTATGATCGCCTCTACATCCGCGTAACACTCGTCGCAATCTTCGACGATCAAGGCGCTTTTGAAGGCAATTACGCCGTCGTCAGAGAGCGCACACAGGAAGTTCGCAACATTAAGCGTCTTGAATTTTTAGCGAACAAAGATCCCCTAACCAAAATTAATAACCGTCGCAGTTTTTACGAAAAAGCAGTTGAACTCATTGAAACTTGTCAAAGAGATAAAATTGATACGAGTGTTGTGATGATTGATATTGACTTTTTCAAGCACATCAATGATACCTTCGGCCACGATGCAGGCGATACGGTTCTCTATCACTTTGCCGCACTCGTTAAATCATTTATTGCTGACCGCGGTATTGTTGCGCGTTATGGCGGTGAAGAGTTCGTCTTATTGCTCACATGTCCTTTTCATAAAGCCAAACAGCTCATGGAAGCACTTCGCATAAAAATCGCTGAGATGGTGATTGAACACGGCGAACAACGGATTACACTGACCGCCAGTATTGGAATCAGAGGCAACACGCGTCAGACTGATAACATCGATACCCTGACGGCCGAAGCTGACAAAGCGCTTTATTATGCTAAGAATCACGGGCGAAACCGCGTTGCGGTATACGCTGAATTGCCTGCCGAAGAAACGCGTGAAAACATTTAGAGCCGTATCGGTTACACGGACGGACCGCCGATACATTATTGATCACATCAACAACAAAACCCCAGATTTCAACTGAAATCCGGGGTTTTCTTACATCATTATCAATTATCGCAATTGTGCATCGAGCTCGGAAGAAAGCACTTTTAAAACATTTTCAAAGATGACATTGACTTCGTCATCGACAAGTGTCCTATCGTCAGCTCTAAAGATCAGCGCATAGGCAACAGACTTATATCCGTCAGGAATTTGTTTGCCTTTATAAACGTCAAACATTTTCACCGATTCTAACAGAACGCCTGCCGTTTCTTTGACAATTTTTTCAACTTCATAGGAAGTAATCTCATCTTTGACGAGAATCGCAATATCCCGTTCGACAGCCGGGTGTTTCGGTATCGCTTTGAACTTGCGTTCCTCGTTTGTTATCTGCAGCAAAATGTTAAAATCCAAATCTGCAACATAGGCACGTGTACTGAGATCATAATTTTCGCAAACAATTGGATGCACCTCGCCCAGCGTCCCCAAAATGTGGTTATCCCAAATGATATTGGCACATCTGCCGCTGTGGAAAGTCGGATGATTAGCTTCTTTTTCAAAGAGGAAGCCTGTTATGCCAAGTCCACCTAAAACATTCTCCACGATTCCCTTTAGGGTAAAGAAGTCTTCATGTTCACCGTAGCAGCCAATCGTCAGCATCTTTTTCTCAATTGGAAGCTGCTTAACCGGCAGTTCTTTTGGCAGGAACACAGATCCCATCTCATAAATCCTAGCATTTTCAATTTTTCTATTGCTGTTACGCGCCAATACTTCAAGAACATTTGGCATTAACGTTGATCGCATGCAGCTGTATTCTTCGCCAAGCGGATTGATTAAAGTCACTTGATTGCGGAGTATGCTGTCTTCAGACAAATTGATTTTATCCAAATCTTTTTTCGATACAAATGAATACGTTAGGATTTCGTCAACACCGCTTGCGATTAGTTCAAGTTTTGCAATATCTTCAATACGCTGTGCATTGGTCTTGGCACCCCACGCATCAAATGCTGGGAGCGTCTTGCCAATGTTGTCATAGCCGTAAATTCTGGCAACTTCTTCGACCAAATCAATTTCTTTTTCGAGATCAAGACGATAATACGGTATAACCGCCGTCGGAATGTCGGCCTTCATAACGGTTTCAATTTCGAGTTTTTGAAGGATTTCAATCATTTCATCCAGTGTCAAGTTGGTGCCGTTGACATTATTGATCACTTCAGGTCGGAAAGGAATTTCGGTTGCTTCACGTTTTTCCGGATAGACATCGATCATGCCCCCAATCACTTCCCCTGCACCAAGCAGTTCAATCAATTCACAGACACGGTTGACGACAATTGGCGGCAATGACACGCTGACACCTTTTTCATAGCGTGAAGAGGCTTCCGTTCTAAGCCCCAATTCTTTTGAGGATTTACGAATATTCGACTTGTCAAAAGTCGCCACTTCGATGAGTATATTTTTAGTTGACGGCGATATTTCCGTATTGCCCCCGCCCATGATTCCGGCAATACCAACTGATTTTTTCGTATCGGCAATGACGAGAATATCCTCGTTCAGCGCACGTGCTTTGTCATCCAGCGTTGTGAGCACTTCATTCGGTTCCGCTCTTCGAACGATAATCTTATGATCGCTGACGGTATCGAGGTCAAATGCATGAATTGGCTGACCGTATTCTAACATGACGTAGTTGGTAATATCGACGATATTATTAATCGGTCTCATTCCCGCATGCATTAACCGAAACTGCATCCATACAGGTGATGGCTTGATTTCAATATTTCGAACAATTCTCGCCACATATCGCGGACAGAGATCCGGCGCCGTTACTTCAACTGTCGCGTAATCGTGGGCATCACCTGTTTCGCTTTTTATAACCCCTTTAGGATACTGTGTTTTACGGTCAAAACTCGCCGCCACTTCACGCGCCATCCCAATAACACTTAAACAATCCGGCCTGTTTGGCGTTATTTCAAATTCAATAACCGTTTCATCAATATTCAGCGCTTCCAGAATATTCATGCCAAGTGGGTACGGTTTATCCAGTATAAAGATACCGTCATCAAATGCTTTTGGAATACAGGATTTTTCGTAGCCCATTTCTTCAAGCGAGCATAGCATCCCATTTGAAACTTCACCGCGAAGCTTTCCTTTTTTAATTTTAATGCCATCTGCTATCACAGCACCGTGCTTTGCAACCGGCACATAGTCATTGACGCGAATATTCGTCGCACCAGTGACGATTTGCAGCACTTCATCGCCTGTATCCACCTGACAAATGGAAAGTTTATCGGCATTGGCATGCTGCTTAATTTCTGTAATATGTCCAACGACAACATTTTCAAGTGCCGCTGCGCCCTTATGTGTGCCTTCATTATTCGAACCCGTCAAAATGAGTTTTTCAATCAAGGTCTTTTCATCAATATCATTTATATCAACATAGTCTTTCATCCAAAGAACAGGTACTTTCATCATTGCCTCCTACAGATTAAAATTGTTTGATGAAGCGAATATCGTTTTCAAAGAGTATTCGAATATCGTCAATTTCATATTTCATCATGACGATGCGATCGAGCCCCATACCAAAGGCAAATCCGCTGTAAACTTCTGGATCAATGCCGCATTCAGCCAGTACATTGGGATGTACCATGCCGCAGCCGAGTATTTCAATCCAACCGCTGCCGCTGCAGAAACGACACCCTTCGCCGCCACATTTAAAGCATGAAACATCAACTTCTGCACTTGGCTCTGTAAACGGAAAATAATGTGGTCTAAATTTCGTACGCGTCTGCGCGCCAAATAAGCGCTTTGCAAACATGTCAAGCGTACCGTTCAAATCGGCCATGGTAATATTCTTATCGACGACAAGGCCTTCAATTTGATGAAACATCGGTGAATGCGTCGCATCAATTTCATCGTTTCGGAAACACCTGCCGGGCGCTATAATCTTAATCGGTGGTTTTTGCTGTTTCATGGTTCGCACTTGGATCGGTGAGGTCTGTGTTCTCAGTAAAATATCTTCTGTGATATAAAATGTATCCGACAAGCTTCTAGAAGGGTGATCAATGGGCGCATTGAGTGCATCAAAATTATGATAGACCGTATCGACTTCCGGCCCTTCGGCGATTTTGTAACCCATCCCAATAAAAATATCTTTTACCTCATCCAGAGCAACATTAAGTGGATGCTTATGACCCCTTACAAGCTGTTTGGAAGGCATCGTCACATCAATTGATTCTGCCGCTAGCTTTTCTTTGATTTCTAATGCTTTTTTCTCTTCTTTATAATTCTCAAGCATGACTTCAATGGTTTCGCGTACATCATTCACCATTTTTCCCATCGCCGGTCTATCTTCCGGTGCAACGTCTTTCATGCCTTTTAAAATATTGGTTACCTCACCTTTCTTACCGAGGTATTTAATGCGCATATCATCCAAAGCCTTTAAATTTCTAGCGACCTCAATATCTGATTTTGCGCGTTTTAATAATTGCTCTAATTCCGCTTTCACGCTATCCCTCCTTTATTTATGTTTATTCGGACAAACCATCCACTTGCATGTAGTACCATTTCATCCGAATTATTTGAATAAGCATTACAATTTCAGTCATTGTCTCAATGCCGCATCATTTTTTTCATTAAAAAAACCTTCATCCCAAAAGGGACGAAGGTTATCCGCGGTACCACCCAAATTAATCACTTACATGATTCACTCAATACCTTAACGCGGCAAACGTCATTCCCTACTTCATTCAGAAATGCATCTCCGGAGTGAACTTCAAACATCTGTCAATGGCAACTTTCCAGCAATCATCGCCTCTCTTGGATTGACAAAACATTTTACTCTCTCCATCAAAGAATTTATCAACTTTATTTTACAGTAGTAATATCATACCATAAAGCAAGTATCAGAACAAGCCCCACGAGACTATAAAATCGTTTTGATCTTATAGATTAAAATGCCGGCGGCAACTGACGCATTCAGCGATTCAGCTTTGCCATATATCGGTATTTTAATGCGGACATTTGCCATTGCTTTAATGGTTTCCGAAACGCCACTGCCCTCATTGCCAATGACCAGACAGTTTTTTTCGCCATACGCCAGGTTATCATTAAAATCAAAGTCAGACTGCAAATCGGTCACAAGAATTTTAAACTGTCTATCTGATAGCGCCGTCAGCACTTCATCATCTGATTCTGCGTAGATCAAACGTACATTGAGAATTGAACCGGCTGTACTCCGCAGCGCTTTGCTGTTAAAGACATCCACACATCCTCGATTTAAAACGACGGCGTCAACACCGGCTGCATCTGCTGTTCGGATAATGGTTCCGAGATTTCCCGGATCTTGGATACGATCCAAGTAAACTATAAAGCGGTCTGTTTCTTCCAGCGTATCAAGCGATGACTGCCGCATCAAAAAGACGCCTACGATTCCCTGACTGTTAAGCGTTTCTGCAACAGCTTCAAATAGCACTGCGCTGAGTATCGTCACCTCTGCTCGTTGGAGAAGACTTTCACGCATTGTTTCTTCTAGGGTTTCCCATATGTGTTCATGCACATAGACCCCTTCACATTGCCAGCCGTTTTCAATCGCATCCACAACATATCGAAAACCTTCCAAAAGAAAACGCTGGTAACGCTGCCGATATTTTTTTTGCTGAAGTGACTTTAAATATTTAAATTGTGCATTTTGCGATGATGTTATACTGTTCACACTGACCTCTCATGCGGCTGTTACGACATCTGCCTTTCAATTTTTTTCAAGTCTTCATTATTGCCGATAACAATAAGGATATCGTCCTTTAACAAAATCTTATCAGGACCGGCATTAATGTCAATTTCGTCGCCACGCCTCACAGCAATAACAGAAATCTGATACCTGCGTCGCATGTCAATTTGTACCAAACTCTTGCCAATCCACTCACTGTTCATGCTGATTTCTAAAATACTGTAATCCGGCGCCAAATCGATAAAATCTAAAACATTGCCTGACACGAGGTTTTTAGCGATTTTTATTCCCATTTCTTTTTCCGGAAAGACAACGCGGTTTGCGCCGATCTTATAAAGCACTTTTGCATGTGATGAGTTTTGTGCTTTTGCAACAATATGCTTAACACCAAGTTCTTTTACGAGCAATGTCACCAGAATTGATGACTGAATATCTGACCCAATGGTGACAATGGCGACATCAAAATTTCGTATCCCCAGCGCCTTGATGGAGTTTTCATCTGTGGCATCTGCCTGTACGGCATAGGTAACCTTTTCCGAAATATTTTGTATAATTTCTTCATTGCGATCCACCACCATTACCTCGCAGCCGAGTTCTGCGAGTTTAATTGCAACGCTTTGACCAAAGCGGCCACATCCTACGACGACAAATTGTTTTTTCATAAGGCCTCCAACGAATTTTTACTGCACGTTTTATCCAACGATAATCTTTCCTTCCGGATAGCGTATAAGTTTTTTGTAATTATTATGGCGATTGCTGATCGCCAATACGATGGTCAAAGGCCCAAGTCGACCAAAAAACATCGCGCAAGAGATAATCACTTTTCCCGCAAGTGTCAATTTTGACGTAATGCCAAGGGACAGACCAACGGTGCCAAAGGCGCTGATCGCCTCAAAGATGATTTCTTGAAATGTCATATGTGCTTCTGTAATCGAAAGCAGCAGCACCACCATGCATACGAGGAATACTGCGATAAAAACAATGGCAAGCGCACGGTTGATAATTTCCTTTGCAATCCTCCGATGTGCAAATTCCACATCATCATCCCCTCTGACAACAGCGATCACTTTTAAAATAATCATCCCAAAAGTGGTCGTTTTAATACCGCCTGCCGTCGATCCCGGCGAACCGCCAATAAACATAAATATAATCGTGACCAACAAGGTCGGCAAGCGCAGACTTGCCATGTCCAGCGTATTAAACCCTGCTGTCCTCGGCGTCACCGCATGAAAGAGTGCCGCCAAGAGCTTGCCTTTAAAAGAAAGACCACCCAATGTTGCCGGATTGTTATACTCTAAAAACAGCACCATAAAAAATCCCAGTCCAATGAGACTGGCCGTCATGAAAAAGACCAGTTTTGAATGCAGCGAAAATTTTCGCAGGCGCTGCATCCGAAGGATATCTGTAATAACAGCAAATCCCAAGCCGCCAATAATGACAAGTGATACAATGACAAGATTGACAAGCGGATCTTCGACATACTGTGTTAAGCTGACGCCATTTCCCATAATATCAAAACCGGCATTGCAAAACGCCGAAACCGAATGAAAAATTGCATAAAAGAACCCTTTTGCAGGTCCAAATTTTGGGACAAATCGAATACTCAGCAGCAATGCGCCAACACCTTCGATAAATAGCGTCGTTAAAATAACGTATTTTGTTAACCGAATAACACCTGCAATTGAAAACTGATTAAGCGCTTCCTGCATAATCAGCCTATTCTTTAAGCCAATTTTCTTCCCAAGCAATATCGCAACAGAAGTCGCCATGGTCATAAAACCAAGACCGCCGACCTGAATGAGGAGTAAAATAAAGAGCTGCCCCCAAAATGTCCAGTATGTCCCGGTATCCACAACGACGAGCCCCGTTACACATACGGCAGATGTCGATGTAAACAAGGCATCGATAAAGCGAACGGAATGACTGCTATGAGAAGCAAACGGCAGCATCAGCAAAAAAGTACCAATGAGTATAATGCCTGCAAATCCCAGGACGAGTACCTGTACCGGCTTTAATTTTTTGCTTAAGCGCTTTTCCATATGTCCCCCTTTAAGATGAAAGATTTTTGACGGTTGTCAAAAACCACTTCACATAACGCAAATTTCGTTCAGAAATTACGTGTTTGCGAAACTGCTATATGTACATTTAAAACATACAAAACTATTATATTCGATTTAATCGCTCATGTCATTAATATCACATAAAAAAACGCGTTTTCCCGAAACGAGAAAACACGTTTGATTACTGTACTTCTACCATGGTTACAGCACGCATTGGACAATAGCGCAAACACTTGCCGCATCCGATACATTCACTTTGACTTACCTCAGGTACACCATACATATTTGCTTTGACTGCACTCACCGGACAAACGCGTTTTACAGGGCAAAACGGCGATCTGTCACAGCGGCTGGCATCTATTACTGCAACTTTTTTAGCCATGTCATCACCTCACTGTATACATTATACCCCCTCCCGCAAGGGGCGTCAATTATTTTTAACTTTCCGCTTCTACTTTTTGATAATAAGCCTTGATAAAACCACCAAAGACATCATGACTAAAGGTAAAGCCGTATTTTTTATAAAAATCAATCACCTGATCATTGCCGTTTGAAATATACACATACAAGTAAGCAATCGCTTCCAATTGTTTCAGCCAATGCATTGCACGGTCGCAAAGCGATGCAGCAATATGGCGGCCGCGATATGCCGGCATAACATACAGGTTATTAAGACATCCCACTTTATTCGGCAGCGCGAGCCATTCAGGATACATGCCGATTTCATTGACACCGGAAAGCTGAGCCGCCCATGAAGGTCTCATCGTCTTCGATTCTTCCGTTTCGTCATCGGCCGAAGAGAACACGTACCCTACTGGCACATCACCATCATAGGCGACGATGAGCTGCTTTTCTTTTGAATGCTCGAAACTGGGTTTCAATCGGTTGTCAAAATTCATGGCACGCAAAACTTCTGCATGCATGACCCCATTGTCAGCCTGATGTTTCATAAGGGCATTGCAAAGTTCACGGCATACCGCCACATTCCCGTCTGTTATTTCTTTAAACGTTATTTCACCATTATTCATCGTCATTGTCACTTCCTCCCTTTGCAGGCAGTATACCGAAAGACGCCCCCTATAATCAATACGTTTATTAATTTATGAGTTACTAACAATTTTCATAGCATCACTAAAATCACAGTTTTCACAAAGTGCCGGCAAGACATTATCTGTTTTAACATAGCCATTTGACCAATTTGCAATTGCCTGCAGCAGCGGTACTGCCGTCATACCGCGCTCTGTCAGCGCATATTCAACTCGTGGCGGTATTTCATCAAACTGCTGTCGTTTCACAATGCCATTTCGCATCAGTTCCTTTAATGTGTTCGAAAGCACCGCATCAGAAATATTGGCCATTTCCGTTCTCAGTTCGCTATAGCGCAAGACTTCTTTCGAAGCGAGTACGCAGATCACTCGACTGCGCCATTTGCCGCCTAGGATTTCGAGGCCATTTTCAATAGGGCATCGAATTTCTTTTTTAATTTTTCGCTGATACATAGCTCCCTCTCATTCCAAAATAATTCCCCACTGCTCTTTCGTGCAGCTATTTGAGAAATGCCGATCTTCTGTTAGGTACGCCTTCACATTGCTGCTGGGCGCATCTTTTTTCGCTTAATCACACGGCTGTTCGACAATAGTTTATCACAACTTCTTATAAAAATCATGTCTGCTCGCTGTTCATCATAGCTTGCCGGAAGCGTTTGCCTGCTGTCTTTCTCAACATTTCGTTTTTTACACACAAAATACCTATAATACCACATGCAAAAAACGGCATGGCGACTGCCATACCGTTTTTCTAACGTTTTAACGACGTTTGTTCTATTGATTAACGCATTATTGACGCACGATCGTCGTCACAATGTCATGATTACTTTTGCATTTGTGCTTGGAGCGCTGTCAGGGCAACGGTTCCTACAATGTCATCTGCAAAACAGCCTCTGGACAAATCGTTAACAGGCATTGCAAGACCTTGGCAAAGTGGACCATAGGCATTTGCTTTTGCAAGGCGCTGAACCAATTTGTAACCGATATTCCCTGCATCGAGATCAGGGAAGATAATGACATTTGCTTTGCCTGCAACCGCTGAATCCGGCGCTTTTTTCTCTGCAACCGAAGGAACGATGGATGCATCGAATTGAAGTTCGCCATCTAGGCTCAGCTCAGGTGCCAGTTCTTTCGCAATTTTAGTTGCTTCAATGACTTTATCAACATCAGCATGATTAGCCGAACCTTTTGTTGAGAATGACAAGATTGATACTTTTGGCTCAGCTTTTACGATAGATTTAAAGGTTGCTGCCGAACTAATCGCGATATGTGCCAATTCTTCTGAATTTGGATTCGGATTAAGCGCACAGTCGCCAAAGATGAAAATACCGTCTTCGCCGTATTCACAATTTGGCACTTCCATAAAGAAAGCTGCTGAAACGAGTTTTGTGCCCGGCGCTGTTTTTAAAATTTGAAGTGCCGGTCTTAAAACATTTGCTGTTGAATTCGCTGCGCCGGCAACCATGCCGTTTGCATAACCCATTTTTACGAGCATGACGCCAAAGAAAAGCTCACTTTTAAGTAAAATGCCCTTTGCTTCTTCAGGCGTCATACCTTTGCTCTTTCTTAAATCAGCCAAGGCTGCTGCCATTTGATTCATGTCTTCAAATGTTTCAGGATCAATAAATGATGCCCCACTAATGTCAAATGAACCGGCATTTGCCATAATTTCTTCTTTGTTTCCGACTAAAATGATTTTTGCAATCCCTTGCTCAAGGATTTTGTGTGTTGCTTCAATGGTTCTTGGATCGTAAGATTCCGGTAAAACAATCGTTTGCAGATCTTTTTTCGCTACTTCGATAACCTTATCTAAAAATGCCATCGTATTGCTCCTTTCACTTCTTGCAGTATTTATACGTTGAATCCTTTTGATCGTATGCCTGTAAAAATTTCATCTTTTATAATGCGTAGAAAATCCGAATAAAAATGCAATTGTCACTTTTTACAATATGGCCGTCAAATGCCCCAACGTCTATATTATATGTCAATATTTTTTTGTATACAAGGCGCCAAATCAAAAATATTATGTTTTTTTGTCATTTTCATTAAAAAAATACCCGTAAAAAAAGAACCCCCTCGGGTTCTTTTTAAAGCACCTTTCAATTGCTAACGCAATAAGGTCCTTATAAATTCGATTTTGCAAGTGCAACGAGTTTTGCAAAGTCTTCCGGATTATGAATTGCCATTTCAGAAAGCACTTTTCTGTTGATATCAACATCTGCTTTTTTAAGGCCATTCATGAATTTAGAATAACTTAAACCGTTGATTCTTGATGCAGCGTTAATACGTGCAATCCAGAGTTTTCTAAAATCTCTTTTTCTTCTTTTTCTGCCAATGTATGATGATCGTAATGCTCTCATAACTGCTGGATTAGCAGCCTTGAAAACCAAGCTCTTTTGACCGTAGAAGCCTTTCGCTAACTTTAATACTTTTTTATGCTTTTTCTTAGCGTTCATCGCTCTTTTTACTCTAGCCATGGGTTTAAACCTCCTCTTAACATTTTTCTATAAATAAGGCAATAACGTTTTGACACGTTTCATATCTGATTCACTGACCAACGTCGCCTGTCTCAAACCTCTTCTTCTCTTAGAAGATTTCTTTGTTAAGATATGGCTTGTAAATGCTTTGCTTCTTTTTAACTTTCCGCTGCCTGTCTTTTTTACTCTTTTGGCAGCGCCGCGATGTGTTTTCATTTTAGGCATTGCGATGTCCTCCTTCCAAAATTATAAGCATTTATTTTTTAGGTGCATAAGTTGCAACTAAGCTTCGGCCTTCCATTTTTGCCGTACCTTCCATAACACCGTATTCCTCGATTTCTGCGGAGAAACGTTTTAAGACTTCGTATCCAAGCTGAGTGTATCCCATTTCACGACCTCGAAATCTAAGAGATACCTTCACTTTATCGCCTTTTTCAAGGAACTTGGCAGCACTTTTCGCTTTTGTCTCCAAATCGTGCTTTTCGATATTAAGGCCTAAACGGACTTCTTTCACAGTAGCACTCTTTTGTTTTTTGCGCGCTTCCTTATCCCGCTTTTGCTGCTCATAACGATGTTTTCCAAAGTCCATGATCTTACAAACAGGCGGTTTAGCATTAGGTGCTATCTTAACGAGGTCGAGCTTTCGCTCTAACGCCAGCATGTAGGCGTCTTTTGCAGTCATGATGCCCAACTGTTCACCATCGTCGCCGATAACTCTTACTTCACGGTCACGAATTTCTTCATTCATTTCAGCTGTTTTGATAAGATACACCCCCTAGGTTAATATAAAAATAAAACGGCAGATAGAATATCTGCCGTTAGTACACAATGTTTTTCAAAAAAACGTCATGAGCACTATGAACCATATGAACAAAAGTTATATGGTGAGAAGCAGACTTCTACTTAATATTTATGACCTTGAACATAATAACACGTACGACATGTCCTTGTCAAGCGCTATTCCGCTTTTTCAAATAAAGTTTTTAATGAACGTTCTTTGACTTCTTTGAGAAGCACTTCCATGAAGGCATCGACATCCAAGCTGCCAAGCTCACCAATATCCCTAGATCTCACCGATACAGATTTGCTCTCAGCTTCCTTGTCGCCAATGACGAGCATGTAAGGATTCTTTTCGAGCTGTGCTTCTCGAATTTTATAGCCAATTTTTTCGGCACGCGAATCAATTTCATAGCGCAGTCCCGCCGCTTCTAGTTTTGCTGCAACTTCTTCTGCAAACGGCAGATGACGGTCGGCAATCGGCAGCAGTTTCACTTGTACTGGCGCCAGCCAAGACGGAAATTTGCCGGCAAATTCTTCAATGAGAATACCAAGGAAGCGTTCGATACTGCCAAAGGCCACGCGGTGGATAACGATCGGCTGATGTTTTTCGCCGTCTTTCCCGATATAGGAAAGTTCAAAACGCTGCGGCAGCTGCATATCGAGCTGAATGGTGCCACATTGCCACGTTCTGCCAATGCTGTCGCGTAAATGGAAGTCGATTTTCGGACCATAGAAAGCGCCGTCGCCTTCATTGAGCTTGTAATCGAGTTCAAGTGCTTCAAGTGCACCTTGCAATGAACTTTCAGCCAGTGCCCACTCTTCATCTGTCCCCATTGAATTTTCAGGTCTCGTCGAGAGTTCTACGTGATAGCTAAAGCCAAACGTCTTATAGACGCCGTCAATGAGTTTAACAACGTTCATAATTTCATCTTTAATCTGTTCCGGCAGCATGAAGATATGCGCATCATCCTGTGTAAACGCTCTTACACGCATCAGACCATGCAGCGCACCTGAGAGTTCATGTCTATGCACGCGGCCTATTTCACCGACGCGCATTGGAAAATCTTTATAAGATCTGAGATCCGTCTTGTAGACGAGCATGCCGCCTGGACAGTTCATCGGTTTAATCGCATAATCTTCATCATCAATTTTCAGCGTATACATATTCTCTTGATAGTGGAACCAGTGTCCGGATGTTTCCCAAAGCTTTCGATTGAGGATGATCGGCGTTTCCACTTCGACGTAATCCGCCTTTTCATGAACTTCACGCCAGTATTCCAGCAGCTTGTTTTTAACAACCATGCCCTTTGGCAGGAAAAATGGAAATCCAGGGCCCTCTTCCAGCAGTGCAAAGAGTTTCAGTTCTTTTCCCAGTTTTCTGTGATCGCGTTTTTTCGCTTCTTCCAGCATATTCAGATAGGCTTCTAATTGTGACGCCTTCGGGAACGACGTTCCATATATACGCTGAAGCATCTTATTCTTTTCATCACCGCGCCAGTAGGCACCTGCGAGGTTAAGCAACTTAAACGCTTTTATTTCCTTCGTCGACATCACGTGGCATCCAGCACAGAGATCAACAAACTCGCCCTGCTGATAGAAGGAAATAATTGAATCCTCCGGCAGGTCGTTGATGAGCTCTACTTTATAGTCTTCATGTTTTTCAGCCATAAATTTAAGTGCTTCTGCTCTAGGCAGTTCAAACCGTTCCAGTTTCAGATCTTCTTTAACGATTTTTTTCATTTCCGCTTCGATTTTTTCAAGATCCTCCGGTACCAATTTGTAATCCATGTCAATGTCGTAATAGAAACCGTTGTCAATTGCTGGACCAATGGCAAGTTTTGCATCTTTGTAAAGGCGTTTAATGGCCTGCGCCATGATATGCGAGCTCGTATGTCTAAAGGCATGCGCACCTGCTTCATCTTCAAATTTCAATATATTTAAGGCGCAATCTTCGTTTAAAACGTAGCTGAGATCCACGGTCACACCATTGACCTCGCCAACAACGGCTTCTTTCGCCAGTCTTCCGGAGATTTCTTTTGCGACATCGTATACAGTTGTCCCGCGCTCAACCTCCCTGATTGAACCATCTTTAAGCGTAATCTTAATCATGTTTTACCTCCTTTTACATTTTTGATTGTATTCTGAATGAACAGCACACTGGCTAATCGCCCTTGTGGTCATTTGCAGTCATTGCCTGTTTAAAATGAAAAATAAAAAACCCGTCTCTAGCCTTCGCTAGGGACGAGTTATACGCGGTTCCACCCTAATTATCAAACGCCGCCTTCTAATGAAAAGCTAAAACGTCTGACATCTTGATAACCTTAACGCGGTTAACGCCTGCATTTCGAAAACTCTATTCAACAGGAGCTGGAAGTTAGTTTTCATCTGTCAGTGTTTTGAAGTGTTTTTCAGCCAATGGACACCTCTCTCTAAAAAGCTTAACAGACTACTCTTCTTCGTTATCGCCAAATATGCATTTCGTTCTAAATTTGAAATTAGCATACCGCGATTCAGCCTATTTGTCAAGCAGGGATGGACAATCTTAAACTAAATTTCACAATCTTAAGGATGTGTTAGAAAAACAGGATGACAATGGTGCCCTGCAGCAGGCCAATGAGAAAACCAATGATCCCGCCGAGCACTTCAATGTGCTTCAACTCATTTTGCGCAATCTTAATGGTCATTTCCTCAATTTTTTCAAAGTCGTAGGCATTGATTCTGTCTTCCACAATTTCTTTAATATCAATTGCTTCCAAAGCCTTGTGTGCGAGCTTTTCGGTAAGCTCTATCATAATGGATTCGCCGTTTTCATCGATCATCGTTTCAACATTTGAAATAATCATGCCTTTGAACATCGACGGTATCATCGCAGGCATTTTTTCATTGGCCATGGTTACGATTTTAACTTTAATCATTTTAATGACTTCTGCACGGTCGATGCCCTCAATGAGCTTATTAATAATCTCTTCCATGGAAACGAGTTCATCTGCAACGACTTCACCAATTGACCTTGCAATTTCAGCTTTTCGCTTTGGTATAAGCCCTTGAAATTTAAACGGCAAACCGGGAATGCTAATAGGGTTAATGGGTCTAAACAATAACTTAATGGCGATGACATTGGTCATCCAGCCAATAACGGCACCAATTGCCGCCAAAAAAAGCAACATGCTCAACATAGCCTTTACCTCATATCAATCTTTCTTCTTTCATGCTAATTTATACTGTCATTCATACTGTCATTTATGCTGTCATTTATGCTGTCATTTATGCTGTCATTTATACTGTCACCTGTTGGGTCCTGGGATATAGACAATGCCGCCGCAGTCCTCAAGCGGTGCAGGGCACAGCGAGCGCCAAGTATAGCCATAAGTTTTTAAAAAAAGTCGAATGGCTTCAAAATCGGGGTGCTTTTCAATGCAGCCATTAAAAAGAATCAGGCGATTATAGCACCCGGCACAGCCTCCGATAAAACCGTAGTCGTGCCCGTTAAGCTTAACAAATCCCTTGCGGATCAGCAGCACATCAATTCCCTGTGCTGTCATCACACGCTTTAGATTTTCATCTTCTGTTATAACGGCAGAATCGCCCAATACAATGATACCGCACTGGACATAACCCTGTTTAACGGCAATTCGCGGCAAGCACCTGTCTGCTATATAAGCGTCCACCGCCGCATCTGGTTTTTTACAATAAACACTGCCGTCAATCGCCGCAAGATTATAACCGACATCTGCCGGATAAGGCGAATGTGGATTTTCATTTCCGCGGTTTATGCCAACGGCATAAATACCATTTGCAACAGCCTCTATTTGTGCCAATAGCATCGGCGAACAAAACACCACATCTTTTATTCGGCAGAGATGCATGTCTGGATGCGATCCGAGTTTCATATGCGCTTCAAATGACACCGGCATGCTTAAATAGTCATGTGCCTCTCCATAGAGATGTTTTAATCGGTCAATGACTGCACCTTGAGCGATCCACAGTCCCATCAGTCAAACGATGTGATCATCGCTGTCAATTCATCGTGTGAAAACAGGTATTTGCGATTGCAAAAATGGCAGACGAGCTCTGCTTGATCATCTTCTTCCAAGATTGTCTGAAGTTCTGTTTGACCAATGCTCAAAAGCGCGCGTCGCATTTTATCAACGCTGCAGTCACACTGGTACTGAAGTGGATAGGTTTCCAGCGCTTCCATGCCGAGACCCGCCAAAATTTGACCTGCAATTTCCTGAATAGACATGCCCATTTCAAACAAATCTGTTACCGATTTTACATCTGCCAAATTGGCTTCCAACTGGGAAATCGTTTCTTCAGAAGCACCTGGAAGAAGCTGAACGATAAAACCGCCGGCTTGTTGAACATAACCTGCAGGATTCAGCAGTACGCCAAGCCCTACTGCTGAGGGCATCTGTTCTGAAGCATAAAAATAGTTGGCAATATCTTCGGCTATCTCACCGGAAATAAGTTCGGTTCGGCCAATAAAGGGTTCTTTCATCCCCAGGTCTCTAATCACGACAACTTCGCCGCTTCTGCCAAGTGCACCGCCGACATCCAGTTTTCCAGCATCATTAATATGTGTCTCGGCGAGAGGGTTTGAGATATAGCCCTTCACATTGCCGTGCGTATCTGCAACGGCGACAATAAGTTTGACTTCACCCGTTCCCTTTATTTGCAGGGTAATTTTCTCTTCATCAATTTTACTCATCAGGCCCATCATGACGGCACCTGTCAGCGTACGTCCAAGTGCCGCGCACGAAATCGGCGAGAGGTCATGTGTCGCACGTGCCTGTTCAACGAGTGCTGTGGTATTGGCAATATAAATCCTAACTTCTTTCGCACTTGATACCGCTGTTATTAATTGACTCATACAATCTCCTCTTTTCTCTTGCATATGAAACAGACGCGTTCTGATGTCGCGCAAATGGGCTTAAACGAATCGCCGTCAACAATCTCCATCACATCAAAATAGGGCTTTAGCCATGTTTGAACGGCATCGTTCTCATACGCGTATTGTTCATGGTATTCTTCAATTCTCCGGTACTGTCCGGAATCCTCAACAAAGAGGGTCAGCATAAAATTCAGTTGTCGCAGCTGTTCGTCATAACTGTTTTCCCAAATATAGGCGCTGTTTTCAAAGGTTTCTGCAAAAGTTGCATCGCCGATCACTTCGGAAAATTTATAAAGTGTACTGAGGTCAAAGATAAAGACGCCGCCGCTTTTGAGATGTGCATGCACCTTTTGGAACACTTGTATCAGTTCCCCTTCATGCTTTAAATAATTTAAACCGTCACAGGGTGCAATGACGGCATCATATTGTTTATTCAGCTGCATTTCAAGCATATTCTGCTGATAAAATTTCATTCTCACATTGGCATCATCTGTTTTTTCACGTGCCTTCGTCAGCATTTCTTCTGATAGATCAAGGCCATCCATTGCAAGGCCTTTTTTTGAGAGCAGTATGCTGATCGCCGCAGTTCCGCATCCGATTTCAAGTCCAGTGCGTGCCCCGCTGCTGTACTGCTTGATAAAAGCGTAAAATTTTTCTGCCCAGAGCTCATATGCAACATCGTACTGCATGATATCATAGACCTCTGCAAAGCCATCATATGCCTTCATGTGCCGCGCTCCATTCTCTATATTTTATAGCGTCTGCACACGCATCATTGCGCATGTCGCAACACTGAGTCACCATTCACAAGTGCAATTAACCGTAAGCATAATAGATAATATAACCATAAAGCGCCAATGTCAAGAGCAGCGGCAGCCATTCAAGATGTGACATATGCAGCCCCTTGCTTCGCCAGATAGGAGATGGCACAACTGCGCCCAGCCTTTTCAACTGTGCTGCATCACTAACCCTCAGGTCACTGATTTCATGTCCCGTTTCCAACAAATAGAGCTGATCTGCTTCACGTTTAACGATTCGATAACGCCGATCATTTAAAATTACGTCATTGTCAACTTCAAATTTGGGAAAATCCCGTTTTAAGCTCTTTAGAAGATAATAAAGGCCAACACTGGTCAAAAGTGCCAGTATCGTATAGAAAAAAATAACCCCAACGAGCATCGCCGTGGAATCAAACAGCACTTCCTGTGATGCCACCACATCTGATTCGGGCAGAAAGGTGTTGACGAGATAACCCATTGTCACCGCAATGCCGTTATTCATTGTATGTGCAAGCACGCCGGCAAAAATACTGTCTGTAATCTGCACCATATAGGCAAAGACGATTCCTAGAATTATAGGGCCGAGGAGGTTTTGAGGATTAAAGTGAAAAATACCGAACAAGAGCCCGCTGAATATCGCGCCCCACTTGGTGCCATAAGCTGTTTCATAAGCGTTTAACACGACGCCGCGAAAAAGGCTTTCTTCACAAATCCCTGCCGTCACGGCAATAATAAACATCAGCAAGATATATTCATTGCTGCTGCTGGCTGTCGGCAGCCCCAGTTCAAAAGCTTCGCTGAGATTTTCAATGATCCAAATGACAAACAGGTTCGACACCGCAATAATCGGCAGCAGCATGACGGCAATGCCAATAATTTTAATGACTGCTTTAATCGGCAGTCGCCTAATCCGAAATACTTTTTTGACAGATTTCCCGGAAAAAATACTGTAAAGCAGCACTGGCGCGAGTATAATGCCATATTCTGTTATGAGCAGCCCCGACAAGACACTTCTCGTCTGAACATATGCACCAAGCGTCAAAAAGACCCCTGCCAAGATGATAAAGAGCATATTGGCTTCAAGTACGGTATAATCTGAACGTTTTCTGATCGGTTCTGTCGGTTCTATCATCATTAGACGAGACTCCCTCTGTATGTTAATACTTCGATGTAAGTTCGGAGACCATGCTGCAGCGCTTCATGATTAAAATTAAATCGCGCGTTGTGAAGCGGATAAACGTGCCCCGACGCTTCATTATAAGTACCAATAAAAAAGAAGAGCCCCGGCACCGCTTCCTGATAAAAAGAGAAATCTTCACTGATCATCTGCGGTTCTAAAAAGACAAAGGCCTCTGCGCCAAAATGATCCGTAAAAGCGTCATATAGGTTCTGATCGTTGATCACCGGCGGGTACATATCTCTAAACATCGTTTCTATTTGAATATCATATGCTTTCTCAATACCGTCTAGATAGGAACGTATCCGCGATTTGATGTGACCGTGTACGCCTTTGTCAAATGCCCTTATTGTTCCCTCCAGTCTTGCATGCCCTGCAATAACATTGCGCCTTTCGCCGGCAGTGAGTTTACCCACCGTGAGCACGGCCGGCTGAATAGGACTGATATTGCGGGCGATAATCGCTTGAAATGCGCCGATGCATTCTCCAGCGACGACAATGGCATCAATGCCGTCCTGCGGCATGGCGCCGTGTGCGCTCTTTGCATGGATATCCACATCAAATTCACCCGTCATGGCCATCATAGGGCCACAGGCAATGCCGATTTTCCCCTCAGGCACCGCGGGGTACAAATGAATGCCATAAATTTCATCTACTTGATACTGTTTTAAATAGCCAGCTTTGACAATTTCCTCAGCGCCGCCCGGTCCTTCTTCAGCCGGCTGAAAAATAAGAACAATATTATCCTTCAAATTCGACCGGTGATCGCTTAGATAACTCGCCAGTCCCAGCAGCATTGCCATATGCCCGTCGTGACCGCATGCATGCATATACCCTTCATGCTGCGAATGAACAGTGTGAGAACTCTTTTCCGTTACAGAGAGGCCATCGATATCTGCTCGAAAGGCAATTGTCTTTTCCGGATTTGTGCCTTTGACAAAACCAATGACACCTGTGCCAAGAACGCTTTCATAAGGGATATGCAGCGCTTCAAGCGTTTCCTTAATAAAAGCGGATGTTTTATATTCCTCAAAACCCGCTTCCGGCATTTGATGCAGTGTGTTGCGGTAAGTTGTCAGCCGATTGGCATATTGCTCATTTAATGTCATATAACGCTCCTCTGTGACGCAGTCGTCGTATTTCGGGTCTTTAATCGAATGATGGCTAAGAGCGCTTATGGTGAAGCCATTATTACGCCGTTACGCACATTCTCTGTCAAACCCATATAAAATTATTTATAAGTCAAGATTTATATTTATACGCTTTTAAATTCATCATAATTATTGACGTAAACTATTGGTAGTGTTAGTATATAAATAATTATTTGGCAGGTCTAAAAAAAATATACGAATATGCTGAATTTTCAAGCATTTGATCGTCTTTTACCATTGTCATTATATTTTATAATATATACTGTCAGTATTCAAGTAGGGGGTAAACTATGAAAAAAATTAATTTGGCCGTCGTCGGCGCATCAGGGATGGTGGGCAGAACTTTTTTAAAAGTTCTCGAAGACCGCGATTTCCCATTTGACAATCTCTATTGTTTTGCATCCAAACGTTCTGCAGGCCAAAAAGTAACGTGCAAAGGCAAAGAATATACAATAGAAGAATTAACACCTGAATCATTTGATCGCGATATTGATATTGCCTTATTTTCTGCCGGTGGCGACACCAGTAAAACGTTTGCGCCAATTGCCGCTTCTAAAGGTGTTATTGTCGTCGACAACTCCAGCGCATGGCGTATGGACCCAACGGTACCACTCGTCGTACCGGAAGTTAATCCAGAAGCACTTGCAGATCATCACAACATTATTGCCAATCCTAACTGTTCAACCATTCAGGCAGTGGTCGCACTGAAACCGTTATACGATGCATACGGCATTAAGCGAATCGTGTATTCTACGTATCAGGCCGTTTCAGGTTCAGGCGTTAAAGGGTATAAGGATCTTGAAGAGGGCCTTAAGGGAAATGATCTCATGGCCTGCTATCCGCATCCAATTGCCGGCAACTGTTTGCCGCATATTGATGTTTTTCTCGAAAATGGTTATACAAAAGAAGAAATGAAAATGGTTAATGAAACACGCAAGATATTAAATGATCAAAGTCTTAAAATCACAGCGACAACGGTTCGCGTTCCCGTTTTTTACAGCCATAGTGAATCCGTCAATGTCGAGCTAAAAAAAGATTTTAAAGATGTTGCAGAAATCAAATCGTTGCTTGCCGCTGCAAAAGGTGTCATTCTTCAGGATGATCCGGAAAACAATGTCTACCCGCTTGCAAAAGAAGCTGCCGGCACGGATCCCGTTTATGTCGGCCGTATTCGTAGAGATGAAAGTTTGGATTCAGGTCTTAACTTATGGGTCGTTGCAGACAATATCCGCAAGGGTGCAGCCACCAATGCCATCCAAATTGCAGAAACACTTATTCAAACCATGTAGCAAAAGGCCTTGGCAGCAACTTGGTGAGCAGCTGCTGTCCATCATTAGCGTCATACTTCAGCTCACGGATTCTTTCACAGCAATAACAACGGCAGAGCACACGACTCTGCCTTTTTCACATATTCAACGGCCATTATACACATCCGCATATTTCGTGTATAATAGGCGTACATGATAACATAGAGAAAGAAGGATCAAACTATGAGGATTATATTAGCCGGTGCCAACGGTACAATGGGCAAACACGTCGCAACGCTTATTGGCGATTCAGCTGAACATGAAATCGTCGCTGGTATTGATCAAAAGGAAAACTTGTATCACACCTTTCCTTACTATCAGCATATTGAAGATTTTAAGGGCGAAGCAGACTGCATCATTGATTTCTCTCACTATACCGTTGTCCCCTCTCTGATTGCATATGCCTTGACACACGCGCTGCCAATTGTCGTCTGTACCACTGGACTTTCGGAAGAAACAGAAGCTTCTATCCTCGAAGCATCAAAACAAATTCCCATCTTTAAATCCGGCAATATGTCACTTGGCATTAACCTGCTCTTAGCACTTGTCAAAACGTCTGCTAAAATGTTGGAAGATCAGTTTGATATTGAAATTATTGAAAAACATCATCATCGCAAAATTGATGCGCCAAGCGGCACGGCAAAAATGATTGCCAATAGCATCAACAGCGTTCTGACAAACCCTAAACGTCTGGTTTACGGTCGTGAAGGCAATCACGCCAAACGTCAGGAAGATGAAATGACCATTCACGCCATTCGCGGCGGTACCATCGTCGGTGAACACGAAGTTATTTTTGCCGGTCTTGATGAAGTCATCGAAATTAAACATACGGCTTCTTCCCGCACTGTCTTTGCAAAAGGCGCAATCACAGCCGCTGGTTATATCCTCGGCAAGCCGCATGGTCTCTATGACATGGATCATCTTATTTATAATTTATAGTCCGCTATAAACGGTCGTTTACGCTTCATTCTGACTTGCGGACACAACGCTATTATGCCAATGATCTGACGATCATTCAAAAATAATCAAAAGCATTGAATTCAAAGGAATTAAATTGAAAGGGAGATAATATGTCACAAAACTACGATTTAACGAACCCTTATGAAATTGCAAAATTCATTAAGGAATCCACCAAATCGACACCCGTCAAAGTATACGTCAAGGGAACACTGCCAAGCAGCGATCAAATTAAAATCTTTGGCGAAGCGCCTTTTTATGTTCTATTTGGCGAAAATGATGTTGTCGAAGCATTCTTAGATGCTAACAAAGCGACTGTTGAAATGTATGAAATTGAAAATGATCGCCGCAATTCAGCAATACCAATGCTCGATATCAAACATATCAATGCGCGTATTGAACCAGGTGCCATTATTCGCGACCGCGTTAAAATTGGCGATTCAGCCGTTATTATGATGGGTGCCGTTATCAATATTGGTTCCGAAATCGGTCCCGGCACAATGATTGACATGAATGCGGTCCTCGGTGCAAGAGCAACCATTGGCGCAAACTGTCACATCGGTGCCGGTACAGTTGTGGCAGGCGTCCTCGAACCGCCAAGTGCAACGCCGGTTATCGTTGAAGACGATGTCCTCGTCGGTGCAAACTGCGTGCTGCTCGAAGGCGTTCGCATTGGCAAAGGCGCCGTTGTCGCCGCTGGTGCCATTGTTACAAAAGATGTTCCCGAAGGCGCCGTCGTCGCTGGCAGTCCGGCAAAAGTCATTAAGATGAAAGATGAAGGCACTGCCGAAAAAACACAATTGCTGGATGATCTTCGAAAATAATTAACCACGAACAACAAAACGCCCAAGTGCTGTCCCATGAGCTGCACTTGGGCGTTTTTTCTGGATTCATGGAAATAGAAGCACATAAATCTTGTCTATATAGATGGGGTTATTCGCAAATTAAAATGCACTTCAATGGCACTATGCACTTTATTCAACGTCGTCAAGCAATGATTCAATTTCAGTTTTAATCAGTGCAATTCTGTCTTGTGCATTTGGCATAAAACTGGCTGCAATGCCAATGACCGCTTTTTTCTTGCTGTTTACATAAATCACATTACCGCCATCCCCCATTGCCGCAAAGCTGTTTTCATCAATGAGCCACCAGAGATAGCCATAGCCGATATTCCCCCACTGCACACAGCGGCTCTGCTCTTTCGTACTTTCTTCAATCCATGATGCTGAAACGAGTTGAGTCCCTTGCCAAATGCCGCCGTCGAGGTAAAGCTGACCAATTTTTATCATATCGGACGGTGTTAAAAAAAGCCCCCAGCTCGCTGTATTAATGTTCTGAGGATCTACTACCCATCCCTTTGTACCCTTGTCATTCATCACGGCGATATGCTCTGCCTGACTTTTCAGTACAATATCATTTGGCACATCAATCCCCAACGGTGAAAAAAGATATTGATCGGCAAAGGATAAAAGATGCTGTTTTGTTGCGCTGGTCAATATACCCGCTAAAATCTGTGGCCCGCCAATGGCCGCGTAGTGAAATTCACCAATCGGTTTATTGCCGCCAAGCAGATCAAGTGCTGTCTCAACCGGGTTTTCACAGGTAAAGAAAGTTTCATAGGGCTCTACATCATATTTATACGGTGCCGTCATTGTCAGCAGATGTTTTATCGTTATCTTTTGGATGGTTTCTTCGCCGGGTAAGACTTTGTAGTCTGGAAAGAAATCCAAGATATGCTGGTCTATACTTTGCAAATAACCTTTATCAATGGCAATGCCGATTAATATCGAAAAGACACTTTTGGTTACCGATGCAACGTGTACGGCGCTGTTTGCCCGATAACCGTCAGCATAGCCTTCGTATACCGGTTGACCGTCTTGCTGAATAATCATACCGGTTATATTTTCGTGATCGCGTTTTATCACTGCTTCCAGCGCTTTTATGTGTTCGTGCTTCATCATGCTCGCTTGCCTCCTTTAAAATACATACTGGTAATTGTCGCCTCAAATCGATTTTCACGCACTTTTGCGCGATCTGTCTTTACGCTTTTACCAACGCAGAAACAGCAAGGTTTTCGTCTGTTTATCATCTTAAAGGATATCCTGTAACAAAGCATATAATGATTAAAAATGATTTACAAGTAGCATTTTAAAATAAATCGTTTCAAACACAAAAAGCCGATCTTTAACAAATGTTAAACATCAGCTTTCTATGCCTAATTGATCTTTTCAATTTTCAACAGATGCCTTGCACATAATCCATCAAAGATGACAGCACAAATGGATTAGTCAACAAAAGCAAAAATATGATCAATATTTCTAAAATAGTCACCGTAATTCAAACCATAGCCCACGATGAATTTATCCGGAATCTCAAAGCCCACATAATCGGGAATATAAGATACTTTTCTTCTTGACGGTTTATCAAGCAGTACACATGATCGTATGCTCTTTGGATTGCGTTTTCCCAGAATTTCAATGACACCCGCCATTGTAATCGCAGAATCTGTGATATCATCGACGACGAGAACGTCATAAGCCGACAAGTCCACGTTAATATCTTGAACGATTTCGAGACTGCCAGTCGATTCTTCGCTGTGCCCATAGCTCGACGTCGTCATAAATTCAATTCTAAGCGGCAATTTGATCTGCCTGATTAAGTCAGCCGTGAATATAAAACTACCCTTTAACAGGGAAATCACCAGTAGATTCTTGCCTTCATAGACACGTGTCAATTGTTGACCGAGTCCTTTCACCCGATGATCGATTTCCTCTTTTGAAAGCAAGACTTCTCTGCGCTTGTTTTCTATACTCATGTTAACCTCCTACACATTTACAATGTTGAATACTCCTATTTTATCCCAAGTAGCCGTATTTTTCAACGCCGAACACCGCATGGTTACGATTTAAACTTAATTTGTTTTAAAGTTGCCATAATTTCCTTTAAAATAACGAGTATTTTATTTAATGTGTATTGGATGGATACCAAGATAATAAAGAAAAAAATGATCCCGATGATATAAAAATTCAAACTCAACCTCCCATATGAAACGGTTCAATGACCTCTAGCGCGTCTGCATCACCATAATACGAATCAGCATCTGCGGCAGGGATAGAAATCAGATCTGGATTCCCGTCACTGATAAATCGTTCTTCCGGATGCTCAATAAAATAGTCGAGCCACCAGCCGAGCTGATATTCACCATCACCGCTTTGAACGCGATTGACAAATTGCGGCGGCGCTTCAAAAGCATACAGCGGTTTTTCAGGGCGCCATCCCACGAGGAGCGCTACACGATTATCATAGGGCTTATCCTCATAAGTCCCGCTGAAGACATAGCTGTACAGCTGCTCGTTTTTCGGCCGATCGCCAAATGGCAGTGCAATCGTCCTAAAGTGAACCGCCGGCAAAAGCGCCTCAAAATAATTTGCATTTCCCCCGATGGCTTTTTTAATTTCATCGGCAGTCAAATCTTTCAGTGAATCATGGTGCATGGTGTGATTGCCAAATTCATAACCGTTTTCCGGTATATAACCGGCTTTCTTTGAAAATTCGCTTGGCTGTCCAAACGGGTTGTCCTTATTTAAATAGAAAACGGCATGCCGTCCAAATGCAGGATGCGCCTCGCTAAAGGCATTGATAATACCAACCGCACAATTGGGGTCAATACTGCCATCATCCAAATATCTAAAATTGCTGACATGTCCATCATCAAAGGTTAAGATCACCGGCGTCCTGCCAAATGGGACTTCAAAATGTCCTGATAAGTAAGACTGCATCGACACAAGTGAATAACCTTCATCATACAGTCTTTGCAAATCAGCTTTAAAAGCCTCAATGCTGCGCGTGTAATAGGAATTATCATCGCCTATGCGATGATACATGATGATCATCATCTTTCCAAGTTCATTAACACCTGCGCGTTCTGTGTGCCATGCCTTTAAATTTTCCCGTTGCCTTTCGGCTTCCTCAGATGCCTGCAGCTGTTTTTCAACGCGAAATATTTTGTTTGCCGCCGTCAGTTCAAACTGTGGCAATATTGTTTCCGATGCTGCAAAAGTACCTTGACTGCCTGCAGCCACGATGAGCCCCAGTGTCATCGTTAAAATTAATTTTCGCATGTCTACCTCCCTGCTGTCTTTTCCATTATAAGCCTTAAGCACTGTTTTGAAAATGTATACGCGCATTTTTATTTCCGATAATTTCAATTTATGCTATACTATTTTTTGTACACAGTAAGGGGGTTTCTATTTGCTACAACAAAATTCTGATCGACAGTTAAAGGCAAAAATTATATTACTTTATTTAATCAATCAATTTTCTGTGCCGTTAACCAATCAGCAGCTGACAGATTTCGTCATGGAGCACGAACTCATGAATTATTTTGATCTGCAGCAATATCTGACAGATTTAGTCGAGACCTCAATGCTTGAGTATAGCGCCAGCGAAGGCGAGGACTATTATATTATCACCGAAACAGGGCGAATCAGTTTGGAGCTTTTTTCTGATCGAGTATCCCAGTCGCTGCGGCGAACCATTAACGACAGCATTGATTCGAAAAAGAAATCGTTCGTTATTAAAACAAATGTCACTGCTGATTATACAAAAGAAGACGACAATGATTACGAAGTACACCTCACCGTCAAAGAAGGCATTTATACGTTGATGGATATCAAAGTCAATGTCGTATCGAATAAACACGCAAAGGCAATCTGCGATAACTGGGAGAAAAAAGCACAGTATTTATATGCAGATATTCTCAATAAACTCGTTGATGATACAGAACTTTAATGACATCCTTCACTTGCTAAGATACAGCGTCAACTGTATCTTTTTTACTTCAAAGCCATTATTAAGCCAGCAAAAGGCGTTTAACAAAACCGTGCAGGGCTAAAATGACTTAATAGGAGGTTAACATGCGAAAAAAAGCAATGGTGCTATGGCTAACCTGTATGCTCTATTTTATTGCAATGCCAAGCTTCGCCGTCAGCAGCCAAGACGTGCAAATTGCCGAAGGTGCCGTTACGCTCAACGGCGTAGCCGTCGATAATCAGCAGCTGCCCTATCCACTTGTCATTTACAATGATATTACTTATCTCCCCATGACATGGGATTTCTCAAAACTCTTGGGATTAACACTGAGCTTTTCACCTGAAGATGGCCTTGTGATTACGCCGGGCAGTGCAAATAACCGTCAAAAATTAACAACGGTGGATACGCCTGCAACCGATTTCAACGTTTCGCTTGTCAGCTATCCCCTTGTCGTCAACAGCATGCCAATTGACAATGCCATTTCGCCTTATCCGCTACTCAACATCAACGGCATTACCTATTTCCCGCTGACGTGGGCTTATGTCGTTGATATTTTCGGATGGGATTACAATTATTCAGAGACGCTGGGACTCCAAATTACACCACAGAGCAATCCCGATGACGCACTTGATTATACGCCAATTGAAACAACCTTTGATGCTGTTCAAAACATATATCCCCTTTTAAAAGTAGGACAATTGCCGTCGCAATACCGGACATTTGACAGCAATGAGACTTTAAAAAAATATTTTTTACGCAATCAGGGTACCGTTAACACATGCTGGGCATTTGCCGCCAACTCACTTTTCGAACTCGCCGTTTACAAAAGTACCGGTGAAATAGTTGATTTTAGTGAAGATCACTTGATTCATCACGCCCCCATCCCCGTCACCTACGATTCGGGCGGCTATTTTAAAATTGCGGCAGCCTATTACTCAAATGGCACAGGACCCGTGCGGGAAGCAGATGACCCTTATAGCGATGACCGCACCAATGATGCCGCTAAACCTCAATATCTATTGACAGGCTATGCAGAAATTGCCAACGATCTCGACGAAACCAAATCTGCAATCTATCATTATGGCGGTGCTGTTGCGTCTATTTCTTTAAATGAAACGGGACTGACATATTTCAACAACGTCAACAGCAGTTATTACAATAATGATCCCGAATCTTATCCGACACACGAACTCGTTCTAATTGGATGGGATGACAATTTTGCAGCCTATCATTTCGATCAAAAACCGACTGGTCCGGGTGCCTTTATCGCCATGAACAGCTGGGGAGATGATTGGGGAGATGACGGCCTGTTCTATATTTCATATGAAGATGTCAATGTCCTCAAAGATGTCTATGCCATTACTGATTTTACAACAGCAGATGATACCACTACGATCTATAACTATAACCCAACCGGTATCACGCGTTATGAAGGCTATGTCGATTACAATTATGCAACCGGTATGAATGCTTTTACAGCCCAAACCGATGAAAACCTTACAGCCGTCAGTTTCTACGTACCGGAACACGATACACAGTACACGGTTAAACTGGATCTTAACGATGATGGCAACGTTGATCTCACAGACGCCGTTTCCGGCTTTATCGGCACAAAAGGCTATTACACCGTTCATCTGCCAAAACCGCTTTCGCTTCAATCAGGTCAAACTTTTTATGTGGCCATTACACTTTCCAGCGATTTTACCGACTTCCTGCTGCCAATTGAAGGGCCCTACCCCGGCATTGATTTTGAACTCACAGGTCATCCCGGCGAGAGCTTTATTACACTCGATCCTGATCGCTTTGACTTTAAAGACTTATCAGAGCACTATGATAATGCCAATGTCGGCATTCGTGCCTTCACAGAACCGGTTGACCATTAGGGGCTCATCTCTCAAAATGATGGTCTAACAAAATTTATGGCCGCAAGTAAAATTCTGGCTTTATATCAATTGATGGCTATAGCCAAAACGATGGCTTTATGTCAATTGACAACTACGACTACCACCAAAACCATGACATTATGTCAATTGATGCTTTCACGCAAACTAAAAACAAAGGACTGTTTTCATGTTTAGACACGAAGACAGTCCTTTTCTTTAAGGAAATTACATCATTTGAATTTTTCAATGATACCATGCACTGATTTTCTTGATGCTATGACAGATACGCCTTTCGCACTTCTCCCAGAAAATAAAGTGATCCAAAGTATACGACAACTGCATCTGACTCACAATGCGTTTTGACATAGGCAATTGCATCTGAAACGCATTCGAATTCACCTAAAACGGACTGCTTAAAACCGTTTTCTATATGCACTCGAAGTGCCGCTGCACTTAATGCGCGCTCATTAGCGGGCTGAGTAACAACAATGCCGTCCAGAACGGGTAGAATGGTTTCCAACATTTCGTCCACTGCTTTATCTGCCAATACGCCCATGACACCAATGATGTGGCGTTTCGAATACATGGCAGTCAAACTGTCAGCCAGCGCTTTAATCCCATGAGGATTGTGTGCACCATCAATTAATGTCAGCGGATTTTCACCGATGCGTTCCATACGAGCTGGCCATTTCACCACTGATAAACCCAATTGGTAAGCTTCCAACGGAATTTGATAACCATAATGTGTTTCCAGTTTTTCCAGAACGCTGACAGCCAAATTTGCATTGTCTACCTGATAGGCAGCTGCAAGTCCCAAGGTTATTTGGACACCTCGATAATTGACGACGACGCCTTCAGCCGTAATGCGATCGGTTGTTATGCCCTCAGGCGATGCAACGTACAGCGTATTGTCCTCAGTCTCAGCAGTGCATTTCAGCACATTCATCACGGTTGCATCCTGCTGACAGGTTACCGTAATGCCGCCTGGTTTAATGATACCGGCTTTGATGGACGCGATAGCCGCCAGTGTTGGACCGAGAATTTGTGTATGATCTAATGCAATTGGCGTTATCACAGCGACAAGCGGTGTTGGTATGGCATTGGTTGCATCTGTCAAGCCGCCGAGTCCGACTTCCAGAATGACGATGTCACATGCTTTTGCTGCAAAGTGATAAAGCGCCATTGCCGTTACCAATTCGAATTCTGTGGGTTTCAATGTTTCCATGCGATCAGCTGCCGCTTTTAACGGAATCACTGCTTCGACAATTTCTCGGTCTGTGATGGGATTGCCGTCAATTTGAATGCGTTCATGAAAGCCGTTAACCGCCGGAGAAATATACACGCCAACACGATAACCGGCCGCCTTAAGCACGGACGCCATCATCATACAAGTAGAGCCTTTGCCGTTTGTCCCTGCGACATGAATAACCTTAAGGCAGCGCTCGGGATTGTCTAACTGATTTAAAAGCGTCGTAATGCTCTGAAGACCCAATCGACTCCCCTGTTTTGCCGAATCCTCAATAAACTGCTGTGCTTCTTCAATACGCATAAGTCATCAGCCTTTCAATTTTGCTTCAACAGCAGTGAGTCGAACGCGTACTTGCTCGAGCATTTCCGTAAACTTCACTTCTTTTTCGCGTTCTGCGTCGATCAGTGCCGCTGGCGCCTTCGCAACAAACCCTTGGTTTGCAAGTTTTGATTTTACGCGTTTCACTTCGTCTTCAAGTTTTTTGCACTCTTTTTCCAGACGCTCTTTTTCTTTTTCAAAATCGATGAGGTCTTCAAGCGGCAAGAACAGTTCCGCGCCATATACGATGGCAGATACAGCATCTTCCGGTACCTCAGCTTTGGTCTTCGCCATGACGACTTCAGAACAGGACGCCAAGGTGACGAGGTATTCACTCTGTGTCATAAGGATTTCGCCAATCCCCTCATCCGTTGCAAGTACAAGACATTTTGCTTTTCTCGCCGGAACGACGTTCATCTCCGCTCTCACATTTCGAATATTTCGAATCGCTTCCATCATAACATCCATTGCCTTTTCAGCTTTTTCTGAAATCATGGCTGCATCCGCAATCGGCCATTGATCGCGAATGAGCATCCCATCGATACCGGGAATAGACTGCCAAATTTCCTCTGTAATAAAAGGCATAAACGGATGCAAGAGGCGAAGGATATCTTTTAACACTTTTAACAGTACGCGTTTAACCGTTTGTTTCGCTGCTTCGTCTTCTCCGTAAAGGCGTTTTTTCGCAAGCTCAATATACCAGTCGCAGTATTCATTCCACGTGAACTCATAAATGCGATTAGCCGCAAGACCTAGGTCAAATTTTTCTAGCTGTGTGGTTATTTCAGTTACAGCGCCATTGAGACGCGAAAGAATCCATTCATCTGCCAGCGTCAATTGATCCTCTGGCGATAATTCACCCACTTCACCGTCAAGGCTCATTAAGACAAATCTGGACGCATTCCAAAGCTTATTGGCAAAGTTTCGCGATGCTTCAACACGCTCAACTTGGAATTTAAGGTCATTGCCTGGGCTGTTGCCTGTAGCGAGCATAAACCGAAGGGCATCGGCACCGTATTGATCGATGATTTCCAGCGGATCAACACCATTGCCAAGCGACTTGCTCATTTTACGGCCTTGGCTGTCGCGGACAAGACCATGGAGGAAGACGTGTTCAAACGGTGATTCGCCTGTAATTTCAAGTGCGGAAAAGACCATTCTTATAACCCAGAAGAATATAATGTCGTAGCCCGTGACGAGTACAGACGTCGGATAGAAATAGCTGAGTTCAGGCGTTTTTTCAGGCCATCCCAATGTTGAAAACGGCCAAAGACCTGAACTGAACCAAGTATCCAGTACATCATCATCCTGCTTAAAGTGCGTTCCACCACAATCAGGACACACATCCGGCATTTCCTTTGCGACGACAATTTTCGAGCAGCTTTGGCAATAATAAGCCGGAATCCGATGTCCCCACCACAATTGTCTGGAAATACACCAGTCTCTAATGTTTTCAAGCCAGTTTAAATAGACTTTATTAAAGCGATCCGGTACGATTTTCAAATCACCGCTGTCCAGCACGTTAATTGCAGGCTTTGCCAATGCATCCATTTTGACAAACCACTGATCGGAAATTCTCGGCTCAATAACGGTATGGCAACGATAACAGGTGCCCACGTTATGCGGATGATCTTTGACTTTGACGAGATAGCCGCCTGCCTCAAGATCATTTACCAGTACTTTTCGACATTCATATCGATCCATACCCGCATATTTGCCCATATCTTCACTCATTGTCGCATCGTCATTCATACAGCTAATTTGTTCTAAACCATGGCGCAAGCCTATTTCAAAGTCATTTGGATCGTGTGCAGGTGTTACTTTCAGCGCACCGGTACCAAATTCAAGATCGACGTAGGTATCCCCAATAATCGGCAATTCACGTCCAACGAGCGGCAGAATACAGGTTTTGCCGATAAGGTGCTGGTAGCGTTCATCATTTGGATTGACAGCGACACCAGTATCTGCAAGCATGGTTTCAGGGCGTGTCGTTGCAATTTCCAAAAACGCGTCACTGTCTTTAATCGGATATTTAATATGCCAGAAATGACCTGGTTTTTCCTCATGTTCAACTTCTGCATCCGATAGTGTGGTCTTACAGTCAGGACACCAGTTAATCAGACGGTTGCCTTTATAGATGAGATCTTTCTCATATAGTTTGATAAAAAATTCAGTGACCGCCTGATTACAGCCCTCATCCATGGTAAAGCGTTCACGATCCCAGTCACATGATGAACCCAACTTCTTCATTTGATTGACAATAATGCGGCCGTACTCATCGCGCCATGACCATGCACGTCTTAAAAATTCGTCACGTCCCAAGTCATCTTTTGTGAGTCCTTCCTTTTCTTCAATGCTTTTCAGTACGCGAACTTCGGTTGCGATGCTGGCATGATCTGTACCCGGAAGCCACAGCGCTTCATAGCCCTGAAGTCTGCGCCATCGAATAAGCACGTCCTGCAGCGTCTGATCCAGCGCATGACCCATGTGCAGCTGTCCCGTAATATTTGGCGGCGGTAAAACAATCGTAAACGGCTCTTTATCCGGATTAACGGTGGCTTTAAAACTACCTGTTTCTGTCCACTGGTCATAAATTCGGTCTTCAAATGCCTTTGGATTATACTTGCTATCCATTTGTGCCTCCCTATCTCTCTCTTCATAAAGTAATGGTATCTTCGTGATACGTCTAATGATGCCTTTTCAAAAAATAAAAAGACCCATCCATCCCGTTAGGGACGAATGGACCGCGTTACCACCCTATTTTTGCGGCAATTGCCGCAACACTCAAACCCATTAACGGTGGGAACCGAGTTTTCCTAATCACATTCAGAAAACTGTCTCAGAAGCGACCTTCCGCATGAACCGCCAAACGGCATTTTCAGCACTCGAGCTATTGAAACATTAAAACAGCTCCAGATCCCGTCTCTCTCATGGTGTATTTGCGTACTCCTCTTCGTCTCAGACACATATCAAATTAGCCTCATTATAAATGAGATTCAAACGCTTGTCAACTCTGGCTCATGGACTATTTTTAATCTGTATTTCAGACATGCCGCCCGCGGTGAAAATGCGCTCGTCGCCCAACCGTTTTTTATCACCTTTTCTAATGCCGTTCTAACGACGTTTTAACTTTTATCTGCGATAATGGTATCAGAAAAGTACATAGGAGGCATTTATGGACAGACATCGACACAGTGCGCTTGGTATTTTAGTTGTGCTGTTGGGGATTGTTTTAATCATGGATTATTACGGCATTATTCACTTTGATATCGGCAATTTATGGCCGCTCATTCTCATTTTAGTTGGTTACCGTGCTGAACGGGACTATTTCAATGGATATGCCGGCGCCAGACACCTGCTGCTGGGAACCACACTTATCACTTACGGCATTTATTTTCAGCTCGCAGAACTGCCGCTGATGCCATATCAATTTGAAGACAAATTTTGGCCAATTTTCATTATTGGACCGGGGCTGGGTTTTCTGCAAATGTATTATATGGGGCATCGGCCTAAAAAGAATTTGCGCACAGGCACCTTACTCGTTGGCCTTGGCAGTATCTTTTTAATTCAAGAATTTATGACACTCCATATTCAGCTCTTTCTATATGTCGCCGTCATTCTCTTTGGCATCTTCCTGATTTCAAAGGGTCAGGCACAGCGTGACGACATGGATATTGATGCCAAGCACCATGAGGAAAAATCATCGCTTGACGACGATGGCGAGCGCTACTGATTATTTAATTAATGCAATCGTGTGCGAATCAAAAACCCCGAGGTCACATGTTTTATCATGTTGACATTCGGGGTTTTGGTTATTCACGTTTCATGATTGTCTTTACAGCGTCACGCTTCTGTTTTTATGATTCTGCTTTTATGCTTTCGCTTTTATGCTTCCAATTTTACGCTTCTTCTTTTATGCCCATGTACAGTAATCCTAATTGACACCGGCTGCAATACGGATTTGTTTCTGATGTCTTTCGTCAATTTTATTGGTTGCATGTGTACGGCTGTTTTTAAAGTGAAGATCCAACACACCTGCCATGCCATTATCACCTATTCGATCTAATGTTGAAGCGGCGTGCGGCATACCGGCCAGTGAACCGGCAACAATATGATCCAAATAATAGACTAAAACAGGACGCATGGTCCATGCATAATTGTAATCCCACAGTTTTTTAATTTTTTCGGTATCCTCTTTTGTCAAAGGTTCAATGTCCATATGGTTATGACCATAAGAGAACAGTGCATTAATTTTAACGCCTGTGTAATAATCTTCAATGACAATTTTTATCTTGCCGCGATAGTCCGCACCATAAACGGCTTCTGCCATTGGTAAAACTTCTTTAAACCAATCGAGGTATTCACCTGTACGCGTGGCACCGCGAGAAACAATTTCCGTTGATTTGACCGACAACATGCCAAGTTGTTTAAAGATACTGAAAGTACCTGATCCAATCACGCCGTCTACTTCGAGACCATAATGTGATTGAAGCGCCTTAACGGCATTGGCAGTCTCTTCACCGTAATACGTCGTATACGTATCGGCATCCAAGTATCCCATACAAGCCAGTGCTTCTTGAATGACGGCAATGTCGTCACTGGTATCACCTTGTGAAAAACTGGTACGGCTTACTTCGCCGATATATCTCAAATTTTCTTCTGTGCCATCAGCATAAGCGATATCATCACTTAAATTTTCCTCGTCAATCGCCGTTTGCGTGGATGTTTTTACATAGCCCATCGAAACGAGTTTGCCGATTGTATCATTGCCCGCAATCCCGTCGGCATCTAAGCCATTCGCCTTTTGAAAAGCTTTGACGGCTGCTTCAGTCTTTGGTCCAAAGTTGACCGTTGGACGATCGATATCCAAATATCCCTCTTCAATGAGTGCCATTTGAATAAACTGTATTTCTTCATCCTCGTCGTCACTGCGATAACTGGTCTTCGTTAAAAGCGGCAAAATATCCAGACTTGCCATTTTTGACATCGTGCCATCGCCGACGACGCCATCAGCTGTTAAACCGTATTTCGATTGAAACGCCTTAACGGCGGCTTCGGTCTTTGGACCAAATGCAGTTGCAAATTCAGTTCCCGAATAAGAACCGTCTATATAGAGCGCAAGCTGTATCAGCTTCACATCTCTGCTTTCGTCACCCTTCTTGTATGCAGATGCATCAAAATAGCTCGAATCGGCAAACGACATACCTAAAAGGCTCACCAAAGCCAATAAGGATGCCAAAAGCAGTGTAATCCTTTTCCTCATATAAATCCTCCGTTAGTTGCTTTTTCAGTCATACGCCCCTTTGGTACTGTTTTTAATCCTGTTTCTATCTATACTGCTAATCCTGTCTGTTATCTTTTTATCATATACCTATCAGCATTCTAACACATTATGTCAACTTATTCAACCGCCTACCGCCTTCATTTTATGCGGTTTTTGTCAACAATGTCCGAACAACTGCCGAAGCTAAAATCAGCCCCGCTGCCGAGGGGACGAATCCCGTGCTTCCCGGCGGCTTTTTACGCGTATTTTCTAAAGCCTTCACGGTCTCTTCCGAATAAACAGGCGTTAGCGGACATTCCGGCGAATAAACCACCTGCAGTGCCCTAACACCTCTCTTTTTTAGTTCATGGCGCATCACACGCGCAAGCGGACAGACGGAAGTCTTATAGATATCCGTTAATGTCAGCTGTGTAGGATCTAGCTTATTGCCAGTGCCCATTGAGGAAATAATCGGAATGCCTTCACGCGTACACTTTTCAATGATGGCGAGTTTGGCACTTACCATGTCAATGGCATCCACAACAAAATCGTAATCGGATTGAAAGAAATCTTCGAGCCGTTCCGGCGTTACCATTTCTGAAACAACATCGACCACAGCGTCGGGATTAATGGCATAAATGCGCTCGGCCATCACTTCCGCCTTCATACGTCCGACAGTTGAATGCAGCGCATGAATTTGACGGTTAAGATTTGTAATATCCACGGTGTCAAAGTCAATGAGCGTCAGCTTGCCAATACCTGACCGCGCCAGCGCCTCAACGGTAAAAGAGCCAACGCCCCCTATGCCGAAGACTGCAACATGCGCTTTTTGCAGTTTATCAAAACCTTCTTCACCGATAAGGTAACCCAACCGCTCAAACTGTTCCTGCATCTACGCCTCCGATGGCATTGCCGCATAGCGTTTTGCGATTTCAATGAGAACAGAGACGGTTTTGGTCATGGACTGCACGGGAATGTATTCAAATTTTCCGTGAAAGTTATGCCCACCTGTACAAAGGTTCGGACATGGCAAGCCCATAAAGGACAGTCTAGAACCATCGGTGCCGCCGCGAATCGGCACAATAATTGGCGTAACGCCCTGCATGCGCATCGCTTCTGTTGCCACATCAATCATGTGCATATGTGGCGCCACTTTTTCACGCATGTTATAGTAAGAATCTTTCAAATCGAGCACGATTGTCCCGTCACCGTGTTCAGCGTTGAGATAAGCGGCAATGCGTTCAAAACGCGCTTTCTTTAATTCAAACTTTGCCATATCGTGGTCTCTGATAATATAACGCATCACGGCTTTTTCAACGTTGCCTTCAAAATCATTAAGATGACTAAAGCCTTCGTATCCCTCTGTATAAGCCGGATTTTCAAATACCGGGAGCATTTCGTGAAAAGCCATGCCAATGAGCAGTGCGTTTTTCATTTTCATTTTGGCATAGCCCGGGTGTATATTGCTGCCGTTAATGGTGACAATGGCAGATGCCGCATTGAAATTTTCAAATTCAATTTCACCGATTTCACCACCGTCAACGGTGTAGCCAAAATCAGCCTTCAACTGTCCCAGATCGAATAAATCTGCACCGCGCCCAATTTCTTCATCAGGGGTAAAGGCAATTTTTATCGGACCGTGAACCGCATCCGGATCGTTTAACAAACACTCGGCCATGGTCATGATTTCCGCAACACCCGCTTTGTCATCTGCGCCGAGCAGTGTCGTGCCATCTGTTACGATTAAATCCTGACCAATATATTTTTCAAGTGTTTCGAATTTTTTTGGTGACATGACAATGCCTTCCGCTTCATTGAGCACAATGTCACCGCCATCGTAATTTTCGACAACGCGTGCTTTGACATCTTTTCCCGAAAAATCAGGTGACGTATCCATGTGCGCAAGAAAAGCCAGTTTAGGCCCTTTACCGTCGCAGTTTTTTGCCGGCAGCTCGCCGTAGATATAGCCATTTTTGTCCATGGTCACATTCGAAATGCCAATCGCCTGCATTTCCGCTACCAGTGCATCACCTAAAACGCGCTGTTTTGCAGAAGACGGACAGGTTTCCGATGTCGGATCTGATGTGGTTTCAATGGCAACATATTTTAAAAAACGTTCTTTAACCTTCATTGTATTCATATTACCTCCTCATTGTTGTTCATATAATCGCATTTTTTCATATAGCCGCATTTTGTTCATATAGCCGCCTTGTTTCCTCAATGCTTTGATGCACTGTTTCACTAAACTTTTCAATCAGTGCTCTAACCGTCGGGTGAGCAGCTGATTCAAATATATCATCATCTATTTGGGCAATCGGCAGAATGTGTATGGACGTCCCCGAGATAAAACACGCTTCAAAAGCTGCAACATCCTTTAAATACAAATCGCTTTCAGTCACATTAAGCCCCATTGTCGCTGCAAGCGTCAGCAGTCTTCGCCTTGTGATCCCCATCAGAATATCTTCTGATTTTGCAGAATAAAGCGTGTTGCCGCTTACAAAAAAAAGATTTGATTTACTGCCCTCTGCTATTTTGTGTGCTTTGTTCATGATAATCACTTCAAATGCGCCTGTAGCCGCCTTCACTTGGTTAATGTGTTCAACATAAGCCGTATTCACAACTTTTGCATGCGGCATTGAGCGTACAATTTCTGTCGTCACCGTTTTAACACCCATTTGGTATTGTGATGCTTCCGGATAATATGACGGTACCAAGTATAAGCGTTCCTGCCATGTCTTTCTTCCTGCGATTTTGCCAATTTCAAGGCGAATATTCTGCGCCGCAACGCCATTGACTTTTGCAATCTCTCGGATGCGCCGATACAAATTTTCGCCAGACACGCGATAATCAGCTGATACCAAGTCTAAAGAATGTTCAAGGCGCAACAGATGATCGTCAAAAAAGAGCGGCATACCTTCCATAAGCCGAATAACTTCATAAACAGGCGGCTGCTCCCATGCCTCATCGGGGAATTTCGTTGTCAAATTACCATCTACACAAAGCCATAATGCTTCTGCCATATTCATTCCTCCAGTCCTGCAGGCTCTCTTCTTTAAGTATACGCTGTTTCACAGCATTAAAAAAGTAACAAAATGTTAATGAACGCTAAAAAACAGCATGTGCAGTGCCAATTTATGCGCACACATGCTGTTTTAAACTTTTTAAGATTACTCAGTCCGAATGGCTTCAAGTGCGCTAAGCCGCGTTGCTCTAACCGCTGGATAGTATCCGGCAGCCAACCCGATAAAGGTTGAAAATGCAATGCCTAGCAGTGCCAGCCAATATGGAATATCCGAAAGGAAACCCACACCGTAATAGCCGCCGCCCTGACTCATGCCAGAGAGGACGGAATTAATGAGGAAGGAAATCCCATAACTGATGATGACGCCAAAGACGCCGCCAAAGAAACCGATCATCGCCGCTTCAAACAAGAAGAGTCGTTTGATATCCTTCAACTCAGCACCAATGACTTTCATGACGCCAATTTCTTTTGTACGCTCATAGATGGACATGACCATGGTATTGGTAATGCCAATCGCGGCAACAAACAGCGAAACAGCGCCAATCCCGCCGAGGACTGCCTGAATGAGACCGGAAGTCTGTTTCATGTTTTCCAGTGCATCAGTCAGACTGTAGGCTTCATAGCCCATTGCCTTAACTTGTTCCTGCACTTCTTGAACATATTTAACATCGTCGACGCTTATTTTCATTTGGTCGTATTTGTCCTGATCTTCATTGCTGCGCGAACGTTTGCGGCCGCCATTATTATTATCATCGTTGCTCTTATTGCGCCTGTCAAAGTCTGCTTTGAGCTTGGTAAAGACATCGTAGTCAATGTAAATATCCCAAGCGTAATCCCAATCCTGATCAGAGGTAAGTCCCGTTGGCGTAATGACAAATCCTTTTGGTCGCTTGCCGTCGTAGTAAGAGGATGAGGGGACAATTTCCAGTTTTGTATTCATGACATCCACCGACGACTGGTTGCTGTATGGATTTCTGGAATTCGGATCATAAAAGTTCTGAGAAACCTGAAAACCCATCAGTACTTCATTGACCCCATCGGCTGAAGGCATCGTTCCTTCGCTGAGATCAATGTCAAGTTTTTTGAATTTCTCAAGATCTACCGCCATAATACCGGCCCAGCTCTGCAGCTTTCCGGCGTAAAGCGTACCGTCAAAGCGCTTCATGCCCAAGGCGAATTCAACGTGTTCAATATTCTCAAACGCACTGATCGTCTCGTCATTAAATGCCACTTCACCCTCAGGCACGCTGCTGCTCTCACCAGAATCAGACATGACCATATAGCCGCCGCCACGATTGTTGTAGACTTCAATCATGGTCAAACTGCCGTATTCCTCAAGCTGCTGTTCAAAGGCCTTATTCATGCCCAGCCCCAGCGAGACCATGACGACGATGGACGCCGTCCCAATGATAACGCCAAGGACCGTCAAAATGGTTCGCGCTTTTCGCCGCAACAGATTCTTAATGCCCATTAGGGCTAATTCTAGACTATTCATCCAAATCCTCCATCGCCTTTAAAAGCTTAGCTTTTCTACGCTTTCTGACGACGATTACAATGGCGACGACGGCGATCACCAAAATACCGCCGATAATAATTTTATTGAGGCCTGTGTCTGCCGGCTGTTCTTCCGGGAACATCTCATCTTCCATTGGGTACTTATCAAAATCCATTTCCATTGCCGGCATTACGGTATACGTAAACGGTACTTCATGGGTTGACACATTGCCAAGTGCATCTTCAAAGGAATACACGAGATTGCCGTCAAAGGTTCCCTCTTCATATGCGTAAGACTGCGCACTGTAATAATCGCTGTTGCCTGCTTCAAAGTTACCGACAAAGTAGCTTGCTTCGCTGGTTTCCACCCCTTCAACTTTTACCATCATGTTATACATGGTGGACTTGCCCATATTGTAGAATTCCTGTTCGATATAGAAAGGCTGTCCTGCATAAATTTCATAAGGGACGATGAGATCTGCCGTTTCAAGTCTTACGGGCTGTGCGACGGCAATGCTGAGGTTTTCTGTTTCACTGTAAGGGTTCTCAGTTGCATCGTAAGCATTGCCGTTACCATCTTCGTATTCCATTTTAACGGTAAGCGAATAGATTTTAACGCTGGCGTCAATTTTTGTCTTCAAGACCACTTCGTGCTCATAAATGGCACCCGGTGCAATGCTGTTGATAAAGAATGAGCTTGAAGAATCAACTGGGGTGAACACACTCTCTTCACCGGTTAACGTTACTTTGATATTGCGGGTATATTCCGCTGTACTGGTATTTTCAATGTAGAGCTTTAGGGTGTAATTTTCGCCTGCCAAGACGTTTTCACCACCGTAATCGTAGTGATCAATAATGAGTTTTGGCTTGCTCCCCGATTCGGAATCCTCTACGAAAAAGCCCAAGTAGCTGTTAATGGTCTGCATGTTTTCACTGGTATCGCCCTTTGCATAGTAGTTCACTTTTGCCCAGCCGTCGTAATTCTGTTCTGACATGCTGGATTTTGACATAAGGGTTACGGTAAACTGCTGTGCCTCGCCTGCTTTCATCCCTCTAACGACTTTTTTGGCAGGTGTCTTTGCCACGAAATCACTTGGGTATTCAACGACAAATTCAGCATAGTCGAGATCGACCGTACTGTTGTTTTCAACTGTATAAGTAACATCAAAACTTTGATTTGGCTTTAATGATGTCGGATATGCAACATTGGTGATTTCAACGTTAACCCCTGTTGTATCAACGCCGTCAACTTGGAAGTAAAGCGGCACTTCTTTGGTGTATTCATTGCCGTAATTGTCGATATAGACGACGTTTGCCGTCAGTGTCTTCACACCCGTCGTGGCATTTTCGCCAGCTTTGATACGGTAACTTGCCAGTTCAGATTTATTGGGATCAATGACTTGTATAGATTTTGTGTCCACATCTTCATCCAATAAAATCCCGGTATTGGAAAAGCCGCTCAATGTTATGCGAACGTCCTTAGCTGCAATGGTTCCTGTATTTTTAAGGTACATGACAATGCCGTCCTCAACACCTGCTCGAATAGAATCATAACCGCTTCGATATTCCACGATGCCGACAATTGGCTCTACATTGCTGTTGATGACTTCAACATATGCTTTTGACGTCGTTGAATACGTTGAACCATAACGGTTTTCATAATCAAACTGTACATCAAATTCATAATAGCGCTGCTTCGCAACAGGGCTAACGTACAAATTAAAAGTGATGGTTTCTTTTTCTTTTGGGTTCAAACGGTCAATCTTTTGCGACATGCTGCTGATATCTGATTTAAACGGATGGTCACCTTTGATGGTCACACTGACGCTGTTTGCGACATTGGTTGAATTATTGTAAACCGTCATTTCATAGGTCGTCGCTTCACCGGCTGTAACGATCTGCGTTTCGCCAGATGTTACAATGCCTACCAATGGTTCAAGTGAATCCGCAAAGACTACGGTTTGGCTCATTACCATTAGCAATGCCATGATTAATAGAATATATCGCTTTCTCATCTCTTTCCTCCATCGTGTTTTCGTTTTTCTACAGCTTTCTACAGCGCCGCACTGGCGGCTTCGGTGATATCATCTGCTGTAATAAAGGATTCTTCGTAAGGTTTTATAAATTTTTCATAAACATCATCTTCCGGCCGATCTTCGACGGATTGAATGTCGCCATCCCGTATGTTCACAACTTTATCTGCATAAAGCGCTACTTCCGGGTCATGGGTGACAATGACAATGGTCTGGTCTTTTTCACGTGCCATGCGCCACATAATATGCATGACTTCAATGGATGTCTTTGTATCGAGATTGCCCGTCGGCTCATCTGCAAAGACAATTTCGGGCGTTCCCACAAACGCGCGTGCAATGCCGACGCGCTGCTGCTGTCCACCACTCATCTGTGTAGGCTTATGGTGATACCGGTCACCCAGTCCAACCATCTTCAAATATTTCTTAGCGCGCTTTTCACGCAGCGCTTTTGGCATGCCTCTAAAAATCAGCGGCATTGCTACATTTTCGATTGCCGTCAATGCCGACAGCAAGTTGTAAGACTGAAAAATAAAGCCAATATTGCGCTGTCTAAACTTTGCCAGCTGCTTTTCATTCATTTTTTCAATGGCTTCGCCCTTTATTAAAATCGTGCCCTTCGATGGTTTTTCCAGTCCTGCCATCATATTGAGCAGCGTTGATTTCCCGGAACCTGATGTCCCCAGAATACAGCATATCTCACCCCTGTGTATATCGAGGTCAATCTGTCTGAGTGCAACAACTTTTTCATTGCCAATACGATACACCTTTCTAAGGCCTTTGACACTGATCACAACTTCACTGTGCTTGGTCATAACCTCCTCCTTTCTCAAATCTCAAAATATGCCCCTTATTATCAATCGTCATGATGGCACCACATTTCTCTCTCTGTCATGTTACTGCTGTGGTCGCCTTCAATCCTTCTCATAAATGCCCTTCAATATTCTCTTTTCAGTGTGTTCATTGCTTACCGCACTGCCTCGCGTTCACGCTGCCTGCTCTCGCCGCATTTCGTCGGTTTTCACACCATATGTCGTATTTGAATACCTTTCATTTATCCCAAATACGACATATGGTGTGAAATGCACTCAGTAGACGCTTTAAGGTCTCTGTCCTAGGTTACCGAATCGTTTTGTCCTTCCTGTGAACTTTCACAGAATTGTCATAAATACTTTTATCGACAACCGAACATATGTTCTGTATAATGGTATTAACCCATTTGAAATTTAGAAAAGAGGCCCGCAACATGAAAACCATATTCCACATTGATGTTAATTCCGCCTATTTGTCGTGGGAAGCCGTTTACAGGCTGCAGCACGGTTTCCCTTATGACTTAAGAGAAGTTCCCTCTGTCGTGACGGGAAATCCCAAAGCACGTCGCGGTATTATTCTCGCAAAATCCATACCGGCTAAAAAATTCAACATTCAAACAGGCGAATCGCTTTATGCCGCGCTTAAAAAATGTCCCACCCTTGAACTCGTCGGACCATCTTATGGTCTCTATATGAAAGCCAGCCAGTCACTGGTCGACTTACTCAAGAACTATTCACCGGATTTGCAGCGCTTTTCCATTGACGAGTGCTTCCTTGAAATAACTGACGTCGAACATTTGTACCAATCGCCAGTTGATCTGGCAAATACCATTCGGCGCCGTATCAAAAATGAACTTGGCTTTACCGTCAACATTGGCGTTTCCAGCAACAAACTCCTTGCCAAGGTCGCTTCAGATTTTACAAAACCCAATCGCGTCCACACGCTCTATCCGGAAGAAGTTCCCACAAAACTCTGGCCGCTTCCCGTAGGCGATCTGTTTATGGTTGGACGCGCCACGACGCCCAAGCTGAATCAAATGGGTATTTATACAGTAGGCGATTTGGCAAAAGCCGATTTAACACTTCTCAGACACCATTTCAAAAGTCACGCGGATGTTATATGGCAATATGCCAATGGCATTGAAACTTCCGAAATACGAATTGGCCGCTATCCGGCCATTAAGGGCATCGGCAATTCCACCACCATCCCCTTTGATGTCACCGACCGCCGTACTGCGCATATGTATCTTTTGTCGCTGACGGAAATGGTCGGTGCCAGACTTCGCGCCGAAAGCTTTCTCTGCGGCCTCGTTTCCGTCAGCATTAAAACGGATCACTTTAAGCATCTCTCACACCAAAAAAAATTGCATTATTTCACAGATGTTACTTCTGAAATTTTTTACGAAGTCTGCCAGCTTTTCGACAGTCTCTGGGATGGTACGCCCATACGTCATCTCGGCGTCCGCGTTTCAATGTTTATCCCCGTCGACATGCGTCAGATTTCAATCTGGGAATCCCCGAATCACGAATCGCGAAGGACATTGGACCGCACAATCGATCACCTTCGGACACGCTATGGTCCGTCAATTATCAGTCGCGGCACGTTTGCCAATACTTCTATAAAGGGCATTGCCGGAGGCGTTCCCGATCACGACGACTATCCAATGATGGCCAGTATGCTTTAACCGCTTTTGGCAAGGCCAAAATGCCGCTGTTATGATTAGACGACTTCGCTTTTCAAAAAGTTCCCTCGTCTTTTTAGATAATTTAGGGATGATTTTAATGCATAAAAGGAGAGCTCTTTTACCATTGAGCTCTCTTTGTCATTTTTGATGCCTTTCTTCTCGCGCCGCTGCTGCCGTTTTAAATTTTAAAGAGAATCCATCGGCAGGTATCCACTTCATATTTAAGTTCAAACCGCTTCATTTCACCTTGTATTTCACTTTGGCACTGAAAGAGATACATGACATTGCCGGCAAATTTCTCTTTTTCAACGGCAATAATCTGATCAACTTTAACGACAGTCACCTCCGATTGTGCATCAGACATTCTAAATTTTATCGGTCGGATATCGCCGTTTTCTTTAAACCATGCAATGACTTCAATAACTTTGGCGACAATTTTCATAACAACCTCCACCCAGCATTCAATTTGCGCTATAAGAACATTATAATCGAACATACGTTCTGTGTAAAGGTTGTTTTATTGTCAAGCCTTTGTTTAACGGCATTCATTTGCCGTATGCAGCCGTGCATGCTATTGACAGTATGCAGAACAGCATTCAGTGAAACCACTGAAGCATGTCAGGCCAATGAAACCAGATCGTCAAAATAAGCGAAATAAAGCCACAGATGGCACCTGCAATGCAAAAGCGATCTTTAAGACGATCCTTGCGATAGCGCTCCAGCTCATATTCCCATGCATATTTTTGGCCTTCTTCGAGCACTTTCTGCTGTAGGTCCGTACTTTGTCGTTCAGAGCGCATGGTTTCCTGCTTTTCCTTTGCCGCTTTAATGAGGTCACGTTTGCTGCGTTCGAGTTCAAGTTGTTCCAAAATAGATTTATTCATATCCTCACCTTATCGTCCTCATTTTGTCGTCAACACCTACACGCGGTTGTGCCGAATCAGCTCGAAGTCTCTTCAGGCAGCCGCACGAGATGGTAAGGGTGTTTCGGTTCATGGCACGTTAAAATAAATAGTTGATGCCGCGTGGCAAAGTCTTCCAATACCTTGTAAGTTGCTGCCAAACGTCGATCATCCCAATTGACAAATGCTTCATCCAAAACAATTGGCAGCGGCGGCTTATCGCGGTTAATCATTTCAATAACAGCTAGCCGAAATGCCAAGAACAGCTGATTGAGCGTTCCCTTGCTAAAGGCTTTTGAAATAGGCATGACTTCATCGTCAACGAGAAACTGCAAATCAAAGGATTCACTAATAAGCACTTTCTGGTACTTGCCAAGTGTCATTTCAGCCATTAATTGACTGACGCGATTGAGGATATCCGGCTGATTTTCACGCCTGAATTTATCATCGGCATATTTCAGTACTTCCATCATAATCATCAACTGGTCCCGTCGTGCTGTCAATGCCTCTCGTTCTGCTGTCAGCATCTGGTGCTCACTGTCGAGTTCATCGAATTTAACCGCTGCTTTAATCGCTTCAATTTCCGCTTCGCTGGCGGATTTTTCCGAAACGGCCTTCTGTCGCGTCTCTTCCAGCTCTTCTCGAAGTTCTTCCAGTTCTTCAATATAGCGTTCATTGATTAGTTCCGGATTCTCATAATGCTTAAAGGAATCATAGAGTGCTATATCCGAGAGCAACTCTTCTTCAAAGATGCTTATACGCTTGCCAATGCTTTGATCGCGCTCAAAGATGGCAATGCCTTCATCCAAATTTCCCATGCCCAAATTCAGGAATTTCAATTCAATTTCAGATAACTGCTCATTTAGCGCTGCTATTTTGTCATCAAATTCATGGCAGCGCGTTTTTAATGTCAAAAGCTTGTCTTGAAGTCGCTCGTTCTCATATTGTGCTTTTGAGAGCGCCTTCAACTTTTGAAGCGTCATTTGAAGCGTTAGGATCACCGGCATGTCATTGCCGCTTCCACCTGTCAGCGCACGCCGCATAACCGTCTCAAGCGCTGCGCGCTTTTCTTTTTCCGCTTCAATTCTCGCCGAAAGCTTATCTGATTCAAAAATCAGCCCGGCAGCCTGTTCAATACGCCCTACAAAAATAAGCGACGTATCCGTCCAAAAATAATCGGGAAGCTTCAACGGCATAAACATCGCTTCAATATTTGCCGCCACGGTTGTCAGTTCATCATCTGTCGGCTGGTTTTTTCTCTGACGCTGCAGCATGCCGCCAATGGCAATGCCAAACGCTGCCATACTCAGCCATGCCAGCGCCCTGAAATCAGGAAAGCGCCATCCAATGGCAATCCCCACAAGACTGGCCACCATCAGTATGCCATAGCGACGTTTCTTGCCAAGCGCCAGCGACCATGCCGCCGCCCGTATCTGCTCATCCTTTTGTTTCATATCAAAATATCGATACAATGCGGTTTTCAACGCGACGGGATTCATTTGCTTCACTGTTTCGTAAGCTTCCTGATAAGGCGCTTCAAACAAATTGCCCAGCTCCCGCTCAAGCTGTTCCGTCTTCATTGAGAGCGCGGCGGACAGTTCGTGCAGCTGCTGTTCTGCAAGTTCATAGTGCTGCAATGTGTCCGATGCCTTTTCAAGTGCTGCGGCATTTGCCAGAATTTGCACTTCTTCCGCATTAAAAACCGTCTTTTCCCGTTCAAGGGTTTCACATTCATTGCCGAGCACTTCCCGCTCAGCGGTTATCTCCTGCAGGCGTTCCTTCAATTGATGGTATTTTACCAAATAATCTTCCGGAATTTTCTCATAAAGTGTCAAATGCTGCTGTTCGCGTTTGAGCATCTCAATCTTTTCGTGCTTCTGCTTGACAGGAAGCAGTTTGTTGAGTTCTTGTGCCGTTGCGATACACCATTTTCGCTGCTGATCAATGCGCTGTATTTGTTGTGCCAGTACCTCAACATTTTCAAAGAGGCCTTTAAGGTTATCATATTGCTGTTCGCCTTCTATTCGCGTTCGCGTCAATTCGCGCAGCCTTTGTTCAATTTGTGCGAGCTTTGGCGTCCCACGCCTGTCCGGCCGCCATATGCCATTAAGCTCCTGCGTCATCGCCTGCACAACATCCGATGATTTATTTAAGTAATCCATGCCATAATTAAAAATCAACCGCTCTTGGATTCGTTCCCAGGAACTCGTTTCTAAGTCAATCAGAACCTCAGCTGTCAAATGATAGATGGATTCGTACAACGAATCCGTAATGTCGGCAACCCATGGCAAGCTATCATTGCGCTTGTTCTCCACCGTCCCGTTCACTTCATCAAGAATCGTCAGTTTCGGCGAAGATTTTAGCTGACGCATCACGCGGAATGGTGTGCCGTCAACCGTTATACTGCCTTCAAAATCAATTTCTTCACGCGTCCAGTTTACGTAGGGATGCCGCTCGCGATTTGCCGGTGAAAAACCATACAGCAAGCTTCGAATGCTGTTGAAAATTGTTGTCTTCCCCGCTTCATTGCCGCCGTAGATCGTATTAATGCCTTCATCCAGCGTCAGCGTGTAATCATTTAGTTTTCCATAAGTTCGATAGTGTATGGCATTAATTTTCATTTGGCACCTTCAGCATTCTGTCAACGAGTTCAGCACGAACTGTCTCCAAATGTTCCCGCAGCAAAGCGTCACGTGACTGTACAGTCGCCGCATCCTTAAATACAGGCAGTTGGTACAGCCGTGTCAAAAGTTCAGGATGCCGCTCAGGCGCATCCATTATTTCAAGTGCCAGTGCTAAAACCGTCTGCTCTCTGGCAAGTGCTTTCAAATCATAATCATTGGCCAAACCAATATCTTTGAGATCGACATTTAAGAGCTTTAGCCTCTGGCTGATTGCTATTTCAAGATCGTTAATCGTTTCAGCATCGCGAAGCAAATGATAGCACTTGCTCCTGCCATAGAGATGGACACGCACAATTAAGCGTTCAGGCGGATAGCCCAAGTCAGAAATATGTTCTGCGATATTGTCTGCCAGTGCTGTTTCAAGTGCATAGAGGTTTTCAGCACGCTCGGTTACTTCAAAATCGATGGCTTCCCACTGAATTTCATTAAAATCAACGGGTTCAACAACCGCACTGTTTTCCGACAGCGTCACCAGCAGTCCGCCCTTTCCCCCGATTTCTTTGTAATTGAGTCCTTGCAGATTGCCGGCGTATGCAACGCGTTCCGAAAGTTGCTGGCGAATATGGATGTGCCCAAGGGCAAAATAATCATAGCCAAGCGATTCAATCTGCGGCAGAGTCGTTCCCATATAAGCCGTTTTTTCGCCTGTTGACTGTGCGTTGACAACACTGGCGTGTGCCATGCCAACCCAGTAATAAGCATTTGATTTTACGGGATATCGCTTTACCAAGTCCCGCTGTTCACCTTTATAAGCATGGGCACTTGCAATAAACTCACCAATATCACCGCTTTCAAACGTTACGGTTTCCCGTTTAAAGCTGTCACTGTCAAATATATGAAAATACTGATTCGCTTTAAAGGATGTTAAAACGGACATTGTATCAGCCGGGTCGTGGTTCCCGTTGACGTAAAAAAGATGAATACCGTGATCCAGCAGTTTTGTCAGCTGCTGCCGTATAAATCGCTCAAGTGCATAATCAACTTGCGGCTGATCAAAAAAATCGCCAACGATCATCACACCGTCAACCTTGTGATTGACGGCATAAGTCACAGCACGTTCAAAACTCTTGTTGAGACTTAGTTTTAACTGTTCTCTGATATAGGCGCTCTTATTTGCAAATCCTGCATTTATATGTAAATCAGATAAGTGAAGCAACCGAAGCATATCGCAAAACCCCATTCGTCATTTGACATTCCACTACAATTATAGTGGATTATAGGATGAATCACCATAGGGATTCCGTACTAACAAGGTGTTTTTGCAAAAAAATACTATATCTTGTTGTTTTTTTTCTATTTTCACTACTTAAATCCCCATATCTATTATATAATGAAAAGTAGTTAAGTTTTGATTAAAACCTATTCAAAACAGGGGGAATTTTATGATACTCAATGATCTCATCGTCAACAGAGTAATGATGGACGATGCTTTTCAGTGCATCTCAGAGGGGACCATCAAGGCAACTGATGAAGAAATCATTCTCATAACGGTTCGAAAACCTGAAAAGGTCAGTAGTGCCACCAAGCATGTATTGAGAAATCACCTTCACAATCTCAAAGATATGTTTGAATTTAAACAGCAGCTTTTCATCGTTCTCAATCACCTGCACGGCGTCGGATTGGATCAGTATCTAGACGGTCAGCAGCTTTCCTATGATCGCCGAATTTATTTGTGCTATGAAATGCTGAAAGTCATTTACAGATATGACGCCTTTTCCGACAATATCAAATATCAGCTCATTGCCCTGCCGCAATGGCGCGTTGTCAACGATGTCCTAATGCTTCGGGAAATTATCCATTTGGGTGAAGAAGGCAACTATACACCCAAACATCTTTATGCTCAAATTGGCCTTTTAATGGAAAAAATACTGCTGTCCAAGAACGAGCATCACATTCAGTTCATGAACAATCTCATATTGGGGAATGTTTTTTACCCTAC
>JASUSA010000067.1 GCA_030446305.1 Clostridiales bacterium
CGATGCGGGTTCGACGCATTTGACCTTGAATGTACAGCGAAATTTTAGTGGTATTGTATACGCTGACGGTGATATAACGATTAATATAAATGGAGGTTTCGATTTTCGTGGAACGATGATTGCAACTGGCGATGTGGCAGTCAATCATACGGGAACTGCTTCGGACATTGTTTATGATGAAGCAGTTATTGCAAAAGTTATTAACCTTTATACACCAGTTAAAGCTTTTTTTAAACCATTTGAAAAGGGGCCGGAAACGCACTTTAGTTTATCAAGATATACTTCAGGCATGTTTACGGGATTAGAACGGTTTAGAATCGTTAAATGGAAAGAGAAAATGTATGAATGACAGATAGGAGGTGCAACGCATGACTAAGAAAATTTTGATGATGTTTCTAATTATTACAATGCTGATGACATCATTTCCCATTGCAGCGGCAGGTAATGGCAATGGCAACGGTAATGCCTATGGCAATTTGAAAGTGAAAATTTTATATCTTTCAAGGAATAATACAAGAAGCGATGGTGATGCTCAATTAGCAAATTATATCAAAGCATCATTTGTCGATGATGTTGATGTGCAAATTTTTCATTATAAGATTAATAATTTTTCAATGGATGATTTTACGAAAAAAGATTATAGTGCAATATATATTGGAGCATCGGCAAAATACAGTATTGAGCATAACCAAGTAAACCCAGATGTACTCGCGAAGTTAAAAGCTTTTGATTATCCAACGGTTGTTGAGAATGCGTTGGCAAAAGAATTTGGATTGGCAGATAATGTTGTCGATATTAATTTAAACGGATACTACTACCAGCGGAATGCTGATGCTGTGAAAGTTTTAAAAGTTGATGGACATCGCGAATTTTCTGAAAATGTTATCAGTGATATGAATTATAGTAACCCTAATTATAGGTATCAATATGAGTATATTTATGATCAGTGGTTTACTTACTTTGGTGATAGCTGGTATTTAAAGTATCAAGCGGTTTCAGGTCTTAAAAATAATGCTATTGTCAGTACAACAACTGAAGAAATTACTTATGATCATAATAAAACTTATCCACTGATCTATGGTTATGAACCTAATAATAATAGCTTGGCAAATAAATATAGAGTTGCAGGAACTTATGGAACATCAACACATACCAATAAATTATCATCTGCTTCAGATCATTTAATTGCTAATGCCATTTGGTGGGTGATAAATGGTGGTGCTGCTGAACAGTCGACGTATACAGTTGAAACGTATGATGATGTTTCTGGAACTGTGTTAAATACTGAAATTCAAAGCGTTCCAGTTAATGTAAATTATAATTTTGAATACACACCAATTGATGGCTATCGCTTTTTAAGATGGGAACGTACATTGGATGGTGTAACTACGACTTTGAGCGAGAATATATTGTATTCCGAAATGCCTAGAGATGGTGCGACTTATCGAGCGGTTGTTGAACGCGTTTACGCTATTCAAGTTCAAACCTATGATATAACAAATGAAGCTGTGATCAATCAGACGACGTCTTATGTACGTAAAGGCAGTACGTTGTCTTTATCCTACGAGACGATTAGCGGTTACGAATTCTACCGCTGGGTTAAAGTGAATGCAACCAATGGCAGTGCATCAGTTGTTTCATCAAACGAAGATACAACTGTGACGCCTACAGGTGATTCGATTTATCGAGCAGAGACAATTGATACGATGGCTTTACCGGCAAAGCTTAATATTTTGGAAGTACAGCCTTCTGCAAACTATGTTTTAAGTAAGAACTACTTGGAGAATGCACTTCGAACAGATGTGGAACTGACACAAATGCCGATGAGTCTATTTATTGCAGATAGAACGCAGTTGAATGGTGCTTATGATATCATTTATATTGGACAAGATGACAGTGGCAGTGCAACTTATCATGAAGATAAGTATTATCCGGCTCAAGACTCTGATTTAAGATACACTGGTTATCTTGATGTATATGATGGCAAAACAAAAAGTTTTTCAACATATGGTGGTATAGGCGAATACTATTCGCCAAATGATATTACGCAATTGAAAGCGAATGAGTTGAAAGATTTTATAGAGGCAGATCAATTGGTACTTTTTGATGGCAGTATCTTTAGCAGTTCAAAAGCTACACTGCTTAAATCAAACTTTGAAAATAACCATCAAACAAATGTCAAAGTTTATAGTAGCGTGACGAATGATCGCGTCGTGAACCTTTTAAATGACTACAACGGAGAGGCGTATGTGATTAAACCAACGCTAACGGTGCTCGATAATCCGTTATCATTTATTGGCAGCAATGGAACCGGTCAATATATGACGGCGCCAGAAGATCGATATATGTCGTTTAACTTTAAACTTGAAGATTATATCGCCGATCATCAATACAATGCAGAACTCTATTTGGACTTCAATGGTGATGGTATCTTTAGTACGGTTGATGGTGAGTCAGTAGCTGAAACTGCGCTGTATTCAGAGAACTTCGAAAATGTATTGATGCGTTATAATTTACCAAAAGAGTATATTGGTTTTGTTCCTTGGAAAATTGAGGTGACGGATCAAACAGTTGGTGCGAAAGCCTATGAAATAGGCTATGCAGCCTTTAAAGGCACCTCAGATGCAGCCGTTGCTGTAAGACATATTAAGGTGCTGCAGATTACACCGAATAATGGCGGTAGCTATAAACTGACGGAATTGCCTCAAGCACTGAAGAAAATTACGGGATTGTATACACTCGAAATCACACAGATGACAGTGGATGTTTATAATGCAAACCCATTTGAATTAAATGGGCTGTATGATATGTTAGTACTTGGTTTTGACGATTCGTTGTCAACGTCACTCTTGTTAAGTGATACAGCGATGGATCGCATTCAGTCATTTATTGATTCAGGTCAAAGTTTGCTGACGACACATGACCAGTTATGGTTTAAACTCAATCATATGGGTACGACCTATATGGATTTCACAGAACGTTTTAGAGATCAGTTTGGTCAAAATACCTATGCGCGTGATTATATCAATAACAATCAGGAAGCCTCAAATGATACGATGCTGCCTTATACGACAATCAATGGCCGATCTTACTTTGCGGTAGGCTATTCTAATCGAGCAATTGATCGGTATAATCAAGGATTAAAAACTACAAACAGTGCAGTTGAAGTGAATGAGGGTCAAATTACATTGTTCCCATATATTCTGGATAATACCCTTGATATTTCAACGACTCACTTCCAGTACTTCCAACTGGATATGGAAAATGAAGACCTTGTGATATGGCATAACCTGACAGGTGGTAGCTATGATGGCAATGACGCTCAAAATGATTATTACGTTTATTCAATTGGTAATATTACGTATTCGGGAACAGGTCATGCAAGTCCTAAAACGTATAATGATGAAAACGAACTTTTTGTGAATACGATGATCAAAGCGTCTAAAACAGCCAACCATGCACCTGCTATCGTGATTGATAATATTGTTGATGGTGCAGTCTACTATAAGACTGATGAATCAATCCGATTTGGTGTAACGGTGTCGGATCTCGATTTAAAAGATACGACATCAACGGTCAGTATCTATTTTGATACGGATATGGATGGTGTTGGAGATGTACTTGCTGCAACCTATTATGATGTTGATAATGATCAGTACTTATCAGTTAATGCAGATAAACGTGATCTCAATGCGTATGATTTATTTAATATTATTGTTGTTGCATCTGATCAAAACGGTGCTAAAACAGTGGAAACCATTCACAACATTAGCAACATAAGCCGTGTTGGATTAGCAATATCACAAGACACTGAGTGGAGTGATCAAAATCCATTGATCGGCGACAGCAGTACGTTGAGCATTGAAATGAAAAAGACCGAGGCAGGGGATGCGTCTTTTAGCGATATCATTGCATCGGTTATCATTCCTAAAGCGGAACTTGATGCTGTGACCAGCGATTACAATGTTGTAGGATGGTCTGGCCCATCACTTGTGGGTGATTCTTATGTTTACACAAAAGATGTATCTGATTATACGCGACCACTTGAGTTTACGCCGTACTTTAATGGCTCGGAAGGCACCATAAATGCCTCAATTGAGCTCCAATATGACAATTATGGAACGCCTGCTGAAAAGGTAAAAGCGGGACCAATGAAGTTGACTGTCGAACAAGGACAAATGATTGTTTCAGCAATGGATCGATTTAACCGTCCGGTTGACGGTGCGCTGCTTACAATAGAGGGTGCATCAGATGAAATTGAAGTCGAAACAGTTGGTGGTGAAAATGTCATTGTCGACCTTGATGGCGGCACAAAGGTCTATACGGTTAGATATAATCTAGATGGCTATAAAGATGCAGAAATCATCGTAACATATGATGATGGAACTGTAGAAACAATTAAAAGGAACTTAACTGAAAACTATATATTAGCGAATATAGCATTGAGCGGTGCAAAAAACCCTGTTGATATTTCGCTAAAACTCTACCAAGATATTATTACAGATGTTCAAGTTGTTGGTGATATCGGCTTAATTGTTGAAAAAAATCTTGAAAATAATCAGACAGTCTTTAACAACATGGGCGATGCTAGCAAAACCATAACAATTAATTATAACTTAGATGAACCGACAACACGCATGACCCTAGTATTTGATGATTCGAGTTTTACATCACAAATCGCTGGCGGATCATATAGTTTGCTCAATGAAGCGGGTGATGTAGATGCTGTAATTCGTGATGTAGACGGCAATGTAATTGTCTCTGAAGGGATTGTTTTTGATACAGTTAATCGAACCCTAACGGTAGATCTTGGTGCGGGAAATGTCTTTGAACCAGGTGTCTATAGTATGTCGCTAACGATGCATTTTGCTAAGGGACTCAAAATTTATACCACAAATCAGCCGCATGCAATAGATTTAGTCAAACTGATTACAGATGTGTATAGTGATGCTGATGAGAATGGCATTTACGCTGAAAATGAGCGCTTTAATGGTATTGAGAAGCTTTTAGAAGAAAAAATTGTTGTTGGCTATCTAGTCTTTACAGATAACACGGAAGATGAAGATGCACGGAACGGTATTGTTGGATTCAAGACGCGTTCAACCAATATTTTAGAAGGAGCCGGGTACGGCGATGTTGAGCTCTATATTAAACCATCAAAAGATGTTTCGTTTGAGAATGTCAATATTCAATTGATGCTTCGTTACATGGAGAATGGAAGTTTAGTTGAACTTGAAAACAATGAAAACTTCTATATTGTATCCATTGAGGAAGTAAGAGGGCTTGATGTTGAAAATGTCGTGCTTCAGGAAATTGATGGCAATAATAAAAATACAGAGCTGTTGATCAAAGAGTTGCCAATTGCAACCGATAATAATGATGCCGTCATAAAAGTCAAGATTTTTGTCGAAAACAGCAAGTTTGACTTCCAAGATTATCGCCTCGTCTTCTCACTCATCTATGGTGTGAATGTCCAAGAAGCGGAAATCAATCAGTATATTCAAATTATCAAAAGATTAAAATTACAGTAAACGCATCCTGTGATTTTCAAGAAGGTACGCGTGTACCTTCTTCTTTTTTTCTGTTATTTTTAGTACAATGAGGTTATAATGATTGTATTGAATATTTTATGCGGTAATCGCTGCATCAGTGGAGGTTGTTTTGAGGTTAAAAAGTATTGAACGCATCGCCGTTGGAGAAGTGTTGGGCAAATCGGTTTATGACGACAAGTGTCAGTTGCTTCTAGCTCGAAATGTTGCATTGACGCAGAACTACATTGACCGATTAAAACAAGCGAGCATTCAATGTGTCTACATCGAGGATGAAATTTCTGAAGGCATTGAACCTGAGAATGTCGTCTCCCAAGAGTTAAAACTGAAATCCGTCAATGTCATTCAGAATGTCTTTAAACAGGCGACCGGGAAAAAGAGCGTGGGATTTGATGCCATGCAGGTCGATCAAATTAAAGACATTATTGATGAGATGATGGAAATCGTCTTTTCACATCGGGATACGCTTTATGTCATGGCAGAATTGATGGGAACAGATATGTATACCTATAACCACTCTGCCGAAGTTGCAGTACTTTCAATGCTTGTGGCGAAAAGTCTTGGCCTCAATCATCAGTTTATACAAAAAATTGGTGTCGGTGCCATGCTGCACGATATTGGGAAAATGAAAATCCCCAATGAAGTGCTGAATAAGATCACGCCGCTTTCCGATGAAGAAATGAAACTTGTTAAAGAACATGCACGTTTTGGCTATGATATTTTAAAAGAATCCGTGAGTATTTCGCCAATCTCGCGGCAAATCATATTGCTGCATCATGAAAAGTTGGATGGCAATGGCTATCCAATGCGGCTTACAGCAGATGAAATCCCCGTACATGTACGCATTGTAACGATGTGTGATATATTTAATGCCCTTGTATCAAATCGCGCTTATCGCGAAAAGCTAAATGTCGATGAAGCGCTTGAAATTTTAAGAGCTGAAGCGATTTATCAGCTTGACCGTGAGATTTACTATCATTTACTCAAAGTCGTCAATATCTACCCACCGGGAACAATTGTCGAGCTCTCAAATGGTATGATTGGGATTGTTATAAAAGAGAACCGCGAGGCGCAAACGCGGCCTTTGGTTCAGCTTATTGTCAATAACAAAAAAGGCGATGTCGTCAACTTGATGGATAATTTAACACTGTTTATCACGAAAACAATTGAACTGTAAACTACTGAGGGGGTAAAATGACGAAACTCGTTCTTTTATTAAAACTCGGGCTCGTTCTTTATATCATCCTACAAATTATTTATGAATCAGTCAAAAACAAGAGCCTAAGGAATGCATTTATCTTTATGGCTCTTTTTGCAATGGCGTTAGTGGATATTAGACGGCTGTTAACTGGTGCACCAATTGATCTCTTTGCAGAAATCGTCGTCGTTATTATATTAGTCTATGTGATCATTACTGTTTTACATGTGCTTTTCAACGGCAAGTCGCCGGCGAATCGCATTGTCGATTACCAAGTTCAGCTTCTTTCGGATGTTATTGAAAATGTTGAGGAGGGCATTGCCATCATTAACGTCGGCGATTTGAATATTATCGCATCTAATGAAGCATTTAACCAGTTTCTTCATACATACAGCCGATACATCACCCTTCATGAAATGATTTCAAGGTATAATCAGGGGAATCATATTGTTGAACTCAAAGGCTTTGAAAATGAGATGCATTATTTTCGAATTTCATTGACAGCCATTGACAACAGCCGGCTTCGCGTTCATATAAATGACATTAGTGACAGCAAACTCAAAGAAATTGAGTTGGAAGCAGAGCTCGAATCCTATGTCGAACTTTGTGACACCGTGCACTATGCCGTCATATGTTTTGATTCCAATATGGAAATTGAAATGGTTAATGCAGGTGCAAAACAACTGTTCCTTACACAAAACGATGGGCCGTTTAGCCGAAATGAACTCATGGATGTATCGCTCGAAACTTACATGATGCTTGAAAGCATGAAAAAAGATCTGGAACATGCAAATGCACTGGATATCGCTTTGACACGCGCCGTATACATTGGTGGTCAAACCCACTACATTGAGGCTCGGATGCATCAGCATCAACGCGCAAAGAGCATTTCTTATATTGTGGAAATGAGAGATCAAACAGAACAAGTCCGACTGAAGACGAGATTAAATGCCATGCATACCCTGGTATTTGAAATTGAAGGCATGCCGCTTCTGGAAGATGTCTACTATGACCTAATCGCAGAAAAACCCTATTTTATCGGTGTCAACCTCATGGAAAAGGAAATGGATTCAGATCTCTTTGCGGCGTTTGCGCACATGCTTTCTGAGGCCGATTATATGTTAATGAGTGATATTCGCAAATCTTATGCAGATGATCAATACATCAATCAGCGAATTGGCAATAACATGCCGTTTTACATCTATCGCATTGTACGCGATACATTTGGCTATGCGGTAGGTATTGTATTAAGACGCTCTATCCAGACGCGACAATATCTGAAAATCGAAGAAGTAGGGCGCAACATTTTGCCGCATGTTCGTGATGGTATTATCGTCATCAATGATGAAATGCAAATCATTTATATTAATGACATGATGTTAAGAATGCTGTCTCATACGAGAAAAATGCTCTTTGGCAAGTCGATTGAACTTCTGCTTGAAGACAACTATGAGCTGAGACATCCTGAACGATTGGGAAGCAATCAGTCTATTCACTTTGAAATGAATATGAAAGATATCAATAACCAGCTGATTCCAGTTGATGTTATTGAAATTGCTATTCAGGGTGTAAAAGGACACAATATGATCTTGCTGGTTCGCGATATGGTTGAACGCAATTTGTTTAGACGAAGATTTATAGAATCTCAAAATAAATATGAGCAGATTATTAATACATTGCAAGATGATATCGTTGAAATTGCACTGCCGGAGCGAAGGGTGGCCATCATCCAATCCATTGCCTTGGATCGCCAAGTGGTGGGGAGTGAATATACTTATTATGAATGGTTGGAGCAAATACATGCTGAAGACCGTGCGAAAGTCAGTGAAAGCATTGATATCATTACTTCTGAAAAAAGTGAACGACACGTCTTTGACTACAGAATTTTTAACAAGGGCAAATGGATTTGGACGCGCAGCACAGGCAATTATGTCAGTGAAGGTGAAAGTGCCTTTGTGCTTCTGATTAACCAAAGCATTAATGATATTAAAAAAATGGAATCCGAACTGCTTGAAAGTCGATTTATACTAGCTGAATCAGAAAAAATAACAGATATGGCGCATTGGAAATTTGACATAGGCAGCAACGTCTTCCGCGTTTCCAACAATTTTTCCAATGTTTTAAAACTGAAAAAAATCGCTAAGAATATTGCTTATGATGCACTGCTGGAACAGATGCATCCTGCTGATCGCCTCTACTTTAAGGAAAAATTTTATGACATGATCTGGTGGGGCGAGCATCTGGATATTATATGCAGAATTATACGCCATGGCGATATACGTTTTCTTCAAATTGTTGGAGAAAGCTATAGCGAACACAATGTGCCGCAGTATGCCATTGGCAACGTAATGGATGTATCAGAGAAAATCAATGTAGAACATAAACTTGAAAACTCAAAACAACTGCTTAACACCATCATTGAACAATCGCCAACCGGTATTATTGTCGTTAAACGGCTTGGCAAAATCGAAGTGATCAACCCAACCGCCCTTCGTCTATTGCACTTGGACGAACGCCACAATGTAACAACGTCTACACTAAAGAGCCATATGGAAACGCATTTTGAGGACAATGAATCGGGACAGGTTAGAATTATACTGAGTCAGCTGCTTTCTGACAGACATTTTTCAACAATTCTAAGAGACGATTACGATCAGACACTGCGACTGATATCATCTCCGCTAATCGACGAAGAAAACAGATACACGGGGAATATTCTCATTCTCGTTGACATAACAGAGCGTGAACGATTGTTTGAACGTTACCGCAGTGAATCGGAAAAGCTGCTAAAAGTTGAGCGATTGGCACGATTGGCACATTTCGAATTTAAAAATGAATATGAAGTGCCTGATTACTCTGAGACGCTTAAAGATATTTTTTCAATTGATGCATTTGAAATGCCGTTTAAGAAGATGCTGTTTTCATTTGTTGCAGCGCATGATGCCGAACGCGTACGTCAGTGTTTGGATGAAGTGATTGGCAAGGTGGGGATCTCGCAATTAGAATTTGACATTGTTGATGGCAACAGCCATAAGAAGCATTTGTTTATGTATTTAGATCAGCAGGCTGTAAATGACGATATCATCTGTCAGGGAACTGTTCAAGACATTACGTATGAAACAGACTGTGATTTGACATCAGAACGCTGCACTAAAATTGATGAAGCTGCTGTGGCCGTTGCAAATAGCCTGATGAAGACGGTTAATGCATTCAATCAATCGAAAGACCTACGCCTAAGAGCCCAACAGGACGACGGTTTAGAAAGTGAAATGACAAAGACGATTAATGAGGGGTTAGAATCCCTAAAACAGGCAACTGAAACACTTTTAAGCTTGACCAAAAATTAATGGAATAACGATTTTGCAGTGCTGCTAAGCCAGTCTTTGCAAACGTCATCCAAAATGACGTTGCTGAGACTGGCTTTTTGTCAACAAAGAAAAGTACAGAAGAAAAATAAAGAGTCGTACATAGAAGCTGTTCAGTATTGTCACTGGGTGGTCGGCGATTGAATTGATATAAATTCGTTATAAAATCAACTATAAATGAAAGACTAACTTCCATATTCTCGTAATTGTTAACGCAATTGACATAAACACACTCGCATCGATCCCTATCAATCAGCTATCAATGAGCAGTTATCAATAAGATCACTCAAAAGCATTTGACAAAATGTAAAAATATGGTAACATAGAATAAAAATACCATACATTAGGAGGTTCTTATGAATAACGTTAGTTTGATCGGTCGATTGGTGCATGATCCTGAATTGAAGAAAACACAAGATGGAAAGGCATACACACAATTTAATCTGGCAATTAATCGCTATATGAGTCAAGCACAAAAGGAAGAAAAAAAGCTTGAAGGCAAGAGCACCGCAGATTTTCCGAGAATTGTTGCATTTGGTAAAACCGCAGAGAATTGCTGCAAATATCTTCAAAAAGGTGCAATGGTCAGCGTTATTGGCAAAGTAACGACATCAAACTATGAAAACAATGCTGGTGATGTCATTTACACAACGGATATTACAGCTGATCGCGTGACCTTTTTAGAACCGTCAAATTCAGAATATCGTAAATCACCGCTTCGGGAGGATGCTGTTTAAAGTAAAATTAACTGGTCATTTTGGATATTCTTGTATATAATACTACTAGAGTAGACACTTGACTAAGGTGGAAAAATGACGAAGTTAAAAAAAGAAGATTTGAGTGTTGGCATGGTGCTTGCTGAAGATATTTATAGCAATACCGGTGCAGTACTAATCGGTGCAGGAACAAAACTGGATGCAACGCACATGCGTTTTATCGGAAGAGCAGATATGACGTACATTCATGTTGAAGATGATGTTATAGAAACGTCGGTTGCGCCTGCAGAACCAATAAAGCAAGCAACTGCCGACAAGCCTAAAACATACCAAAAAGATATGCCAAGGTACAATTTGCAGGAGCGGTATCAAAATACCGTCAGCAAGTTTAAAAACATCTATTACGATTTTAGACTGGGACGTGTGCCGGTTTTTCAGGAAATAGAAGACCTTGTCGAGCCGCTCTATGAAGCAATCTTGAATGATGAGCACATTACCAGCAAAATGTGGCAGATTCAAGCTTATGATGGCTATACATTTGATCACTCTGTGCGCGTTTCAATGATTGCTGGCCTATAGCCAAATGGTGCGGTTACCCTGCAAATGTTGTTAAAGACGCATCTTTAAGCGGCTTGCTTCATGATATTGGCAAATGTAATATTCCGGATGAAATTTTGAATAAACCGGGGCCGCTGACACCAGAAGAGTTTAAGGTCATCAAAACACATGCGACGCTTGGTTATGTCTTAATAAAAGACATTCCGAATATTAATGAAAACGTGATGCTTGGCGTCTTGCAGCATCATGAACGCATGGATGGCAGTGGTTATCCTCATGGCATAAAAAGTAAAGATATCAACATGGTTGCCAGTATTGTTGCTGTAGCAGACGTTTATTGTGCAATGACAGCCGATCGTGTGTATAAGCCGGCCTTTCATCCATTTGAAGTTGCCAGCTATATTTTGGAAAAGTGTTATCATTCTTTGAATTTTTCGATTGCTAAAACATTTTTGACCAATATAGCACCGTTTTTTATTGGCCATCGCGTAAAGTTAACCAATGATTTGTGCGGCGAAATTGTAATGACCTATAAAGATGATCCGGCAAGACCGCTCGTCAGGGTAGACGAGACATATTATGACTTGCGCAAGCACCTTGAAATAGAAATATTGCAGATGTTTGATTATGACTGATAGAGCCTCGCGACAGCGAGGTTTTTCTATTGTTAAAAGAACCATAAAGATAATTTCTCAAAATGGCTGTATTTGCAGTACTCGAAAATCGCAAAAGCTATTAGAATATCAATACAATTTGACTTTAAACAGAACGAGCGTTCTGTTTTTTTCTAAATATCTTGCACAACCTAGTTATAGTCTGATATGATAAGGTTGGTGATCTTGGGAGGGGTGTATTTAAAGGCATTTATACCATATATAGGATTAAATAAACGCATTTAAATACTACATACGGGATTAAAAAAATAGCGATATTGAAAGATCAAGTGAAGTTCAGATAATAAACAGAGGTGAAAGCATGCAAAAGAGCAACTATACGAATGAAAGTATTACAGCCTTGAAGGGAGCTGACCGCGTACGAAAAAGGCCGTCGGTCATCTTCGGCTCAGATGGCCTTGAAGGGTGTCAGCATTCATTTTTTGAGATATTATCAAATGCAATTGATGAAGCACGCCAAGGATTTGGCAATGAGATAACCGTGATACGACATTTTAATAATGTCATTACTGTCATTGACCGTGCTAGGGGTATTCCTGTTGATTATAACAATAAAGAACAGCGCTATAACTGGGAACTCATCTTTACAGAGCTCTATGCAGGCGGGAAATATGAAAACAATACCGCTGATATTTATGAGTACAGTCTTGGACTCAATGGTCTTGGTCTATGTGCAACGCAATACAGTTCTGAATTTATGGAAGCAATTATACATCGAGATGGCTTTGAATACCGTTTGAATTTTGAGAAGGGCGAAATCGTTGAAAATGGCTTTGTAAAAGAACCAAAGAAGTACAAGCATACGGGTTCGACCATTAAATGGCGTCCGGATTTAGATGTTTTTAAGGAAATTGATATACCAATAGATTTTTTCACAAGCACGCTGAAGAAGCAGTCCATTGTCAATCCTGGCGTAAAGTTTATCTTTAGGGATGAACCATCAGATATCGTTCATGAATATCTTTATGAAAATGGCATCAAGGATTATGTCGAAGAAATCAGCCTAGGAAAAAATCTTTCATCCATTCTCTATTTTGAGGATTCAGGTACGGGTAGGGATCGAGATGACATGCCTAAATATAAAGTCAAAGCGCAGGTGGCACTTACCTTCAATAATGAAATTAACTGCCTTGAATACTTCCATAACTCGAGTTTTCTGGAACATGGCGGTTCACCGGACAAAGCGGTAAAAAATGCGCTAGTATATGAGCTGGACAAGTTCATCAAGCAAGAATCAAAATACGTTAAAAATGAGAAAAAAATCTCATTCATCGATATCCAGGACAGCTTAATTATTGTAACCAACTCCTTTTCAACGGTTACGAGCTATGAAAACCAGACCAAAAAGGCCATTACGAATAAGTTTATTCAAGAATTTCTAACAGATATGATTAGAAAGAACCTTGAAATCTTCTTTATTGAGAATAAAGAGGATGCCATTAAGATTGCCGATCAGATTTTGGTGAATAAGCGTTCAAGAGAAAAGGCAGAGACGACGAGACTTAACCTCAAAAAAACATTGGGCAATAAAATAGATGTGACCAATCGCGTTAAGAAATTTGTTGATTGTCGATCAAAGGATCCAAATGTCAAAGAGCTTTATATTCTTGAAGGAGATTCGGCGCTTGGTGCTACCAAATTAGCCCGCAATAGTGACTTCCAAGCATTGATGCCCATCCGTGGGAAAATATTAAACTGTTTAAAAGCGGATTATGATAAAATATTTCAGTCAGATATTATTATTGACCTCGTCAAAGTGTTCGGGTGTGGTGTCGAGATTAAAACGAGACATAACAAAGAACTCGATACATTTAATCTCGACAATCTGAAATGGGATAAAATCATAATTTGTACAGATGCCGACGTCGATGGCTTTCAGATTAGAACACTGGTACTGACCATGATATTTCGACTGGTGCCAACGCTGATTGAGACGGGGAAGATTTATATTGCTGAATCGCCGCTCTTTGAAATTACCACATCGGATCAAAAGACATATTTTGCCTATAATGAACGTGAAAAAAATCAAATTGTTCAGCGGTTAAAGAAAAAATATACCATTCAGCGTTCGAAAGGCCTTGGTGAGAATGACCCGGATATGATGTGGCAAACCACCATGAATCCTGAAACGCGAAAATTGATTAAAGTGTCGCCGGAAGATGTCTTGTCAACAGAGCGAATGTTTGAACTGCTATTGGGTGACGATTTGGAAGGGCGAAAACAATTCATTGAAGTGAATGGCGAAGCATACTTGGAAATGCTGGATTTAAGTTAAATAGAGGTGAATGAGTGACCATGTCAAAAGACACATTATATGTAGAACAACCCATAACAGAAATACTGGAAAAGAATTACATGCCTTATGCCATGAGTGTTATTGTATCGCGTGCTATTCCAGAAATCGATGGCTTTAAGCCTTCACACCGAAAGATTCTTTATACGATGTATAAAATGAAATTACTCAATGGCAATCGAACAAAATCTGCCAATGTTGTTGGTCAGACGATGAAACTCAATCCACATGGTGACCAGGCGATCTATGCGACGCTTGTACGTTTGACAAAGGGGAATGAGGCATTACTGCTGCCGTATATTGATTCAAAGGGAAACTTTGGCAAAGTCACTTCCAGAGATATGAAATTTGCCGCGGCACGTTATACAGAAGTGAAACTCGATAAAGTATGTGAAACCATTTTTGCTGATATTGACAAAGACAATGTCGATTTTTCAGAGAATTATGATGGCTCAATGCTGGAACCGGATTTGCTGCCGACAACATTCCCCAATATTCTGGCTAACCCCAATAAGGGAATAGCGGTTGGTATGGCGAGCAATTTTCCGAGCTTTAACCTGAATGAGCTTTGTGAAGCAACGATTGCATATTTGCAGCACAATGATGTGGATCTTTTAGAAATAATGCCTGCGCCGGACTTTCCGACAGCGGGAACTTTGATCTATACCAAAGCAGATATGCGAAAAATATATGAAACAGGCGTTGGTTCGTTTAAGCTTAGAGGTATAGTCAACTATGATAAAAAGCTTAACATGCTGATTATTACAGAAATTCCTTATACGACAACTGTTGAACAGATTATTGATAAAGTAATTGAGCTTATAAAGGCGGGGCGCGTCAAAGAAGTTTCAGACATTCGAGATGAAACAGATTTAGAGGGATTGAAAATTGCACTGGACTTAAAGCGAGGAACTGATCCAGAAGCATTGATCGCAAAGCTTTACAAGTATACGCCGCTGGAAGATTCATTTGCATGCAACCTCAACTTACTCATCAATGGGCGTCCGCAAGTGCTTGGCATAAAAAGCATTTTGAAAGAATGGGTTATTTTTCGACAAAACTGTATTCGTCGAAGTGCGCGTTTTGATATAAATCGTCTAAGTGAAAAGCTTCATTTGCTAAAAGGACTTCAGAGTGTTCTACTGGACATTGATGAGGCGATTAAAATTATCCGAGAAACAGAGCTTGAAAAAGAAGTTATTCCAAGATTGATGGCACATTTTAGCATTGATCAGGAGCAGGCAGAATACGTTGCTGATATTCGTCTGAGGTTTTTAAACAGAGAATACATTCTAAAACGATTGGATGAAATTGCATCGCTCGAAAAAGAAATTGCTGCACTGCAAATGCTCGTCGAGGATGACCGAAAAATCAATAAACAAATCATACGCGATTTAAAGGAAATACAGAAACAATATGGTAAGCCAAGGATGACTCAACTTGTGCATCCAGAAGAAATTGTCATCCATGAAGAAGAGGTAATCATTGAAGATTACAATCTAAAAGTATTTCTTTCGGCGCATCAATACCTCAAAAAGGTATCACTTGTATCATTGCGCTCCAGTGGGGATCATAAGTTAAAAGAAGATGATGAGATTATTCAGGAAATAGAGGGGAATAATAAAGATGAGATCCTGTTTTTTACTGACCAATGCAATGTATATAAAATGAAACTACATGAAATAGAAGATCAAAAGGTCAGCACACTGGGCATCTTTTTGCCGAATTTATTGGATATGGATGAAAATGAAACCGTTATCTATGCAGTTGTTACGCAATCTTTCCAAGGTCATATGATTTTTGGCTTTGAGAATGGCAAAGTTGCAAAAGTGCCTTTAGAGGCTTATCAGACCAAGACAAATCGGAAAAAGCTCGTCAAAGCGTATTCTGACGAAGCCGCGATTGTCGGCATTGCCTACCTGCCTGAAGCTCAAGATATTGTCGCGATTCGAGAAGCGGGAAAAGGCGAAGTGAGAGCAGTTGTCTTTAATAGCGATCTCGTACCAGAAAAAGTAACGAAGAATACCAAAGGCGTTCAAACAATGCGAATGAAAAGCGGCGCTGTTATGACATATTTTGCTGTTCTTTCTGAAGAAGACCGCGAGCAGTTTTTGCCGTATATCATTACGGATATTCCAAAGTCGGGAACAATACTTGAACCACTGCACCGAATGACGTTGTCATCGCTGCTGAAATAACGTGATTTAAATTGTTGAATGTAAAAACACAAATGATTTAAGGAGGTTTGCATGAAGCAGAATACAAAAAAAATGAAACAAATTATTTTGTCGGTGCTGACAATTATGATTGTAGCGAAGGTAGGCTATGAATTAAAGTTTTTTGATGTGGCCTTTGGAATGCTTAAATTAAAATGTTTTAAAAAGCCAGTTCAAAAAGTTTCATTTAAAACACTTTCATTTATTTCGCACTCTTTGAATGATCAGGTGTTTCACATTGAAATGCGTTCAAGAGGATGGCATTTTATAAAACAATACGGTAAAGGGCTTATTTACGAAAAAGATGGCTATGAAATTTTGATATCAAAACGTATCTTTTTCAGCCAATATAGCTTTTATGAAGTGGCTACGAAAGAAGTCTTTGAACTTGTATAGATTAAAATTCAGTTTTTAAGAAGTCCTTAACGCATTGTTAGGGGCTTTTTATATGCACAGAATCACTGCAATGCTTTTGAGATCAAAGCAATATGCCTTGTACTAAAATCTGTAAAATTAGCTGGTTTAAAGGTGTGGACGAACTATCAGAAAATTGAGAATAGAAGAACTTTCGAGAATTAGAAAAAAACGCTTAAAAATGATTGACGAAGCGTGAATTGTATAGTAAGATAATCAAGTCGCTTGTGAGCGAGACGTAAAAAGCGAAGCAAACGGGTGATAATCAAACAGAAAATTCTAGTTAAAAGTTATTGACAAGGGTTGAGAGGTTTGATATAATTTAGAAGCTGTCGCACATTGTAAACACTGAGTTTGAAGGGTGTTAAA
>JASUSA010000068.1 GCA_030446305.1 Clostridiales bacterium
GCTCAGAGACAACCTCGCGCCGCTCCTGCCTGACAGCTGTGGCATCAAGGTCATTATTTCTGCGCCAAAAGGGGTTTTATTGGCCGAAAAAACCTTTAATCCCAAACTGGGGATTCTCGGTGGGATCAGCATTATCGGCACCACGGGAATCGTTAGACCCATGAGCGAAGACGCCTTTAAAAGTTCCATTTACGTCGAACTAAAGCAAAAAGCTGAAATGGGAATCGAAACACTCATCCTCGTTCCCGGAAAACACGGTGAGAATTTTGCCGTCAATCGACTCAGCTATGATGCAGAAAACATTGTACACATGAGCAACTTCGTGGGCTTCTGCGCTGCTTCCTCTGAAAAATTAGGCTTTCAGCATCTGATTTTCGTCGGCCATATCGGCAAGCTCGTCAAAGTTGCCGCGGGCATTTTTAACACACACAGTAAGGTCGCCGATGCACGGTGGGAAACAGTCGTCGCACATCTTGCACTAATGAGCGCACCGATGTCCCTGCTAAATGCCGTCAAAGAGGCCAATACCACCGACGAAATGTCAGAACTGCTCTGGGAAACACCTTACCAAAGCGTGTTCGAAAAGATAGCAGATGCCGCTGTCAGCCGTATAGAAGACCACCTTTCAGGCAATGTGTCAATCGATGTCGTTCTGTACGATATGAAGCAGCGGTTGTTAGCCGATACGCGAAACACCGCCAAAACGATTAATCAATGAGAAGGGAATGACGATTTAATTGAAACTAACCGTTATCGGAATCGGTCCCGGGCATCCTGCCTACATCACCGAAGCCGCACGCACAAAACTTAATACCGCCGCCATTGTCATCGGCGTCGAGAGACAGCTCGAAACCGTTAGACCTTATCTTCGCAAGCATGCAAAGGAAGTCCCTTACAACGGACGGTTAGCTTCACTTAAAGACGCCATTGATTCTTATCTGACAGCAACAGATGCAGGCCTGCTTACCGAAGGGACCAGCACGGATGCAGATGTCATCAGCATACTGGCCTCCGGCGACCCGAGCTTTTACGGCATTACGGAATGGCTTAGACAGACCTATTCCATTGCCATCAGCGTTGAACCGGGCATCAGCAGCACACAGCTGCTCTTTGCAAAAGCCGGCATTCCCATGCACGACTACTTTATGACGAGTCTCCATGGTCGTACAGACGCATTAAAAGAACTTTTAAACCATTCAAAACTCTGTCTGCTGACAGACCGAACTTATACACCGTTTGCCATTGCACAGTACTGCCTGAATCATGGTGAAAATCCGCGTATCATCGTCGGCGAACGGCTCAGCTATACCGATGAAAAAATCACCGATGCCCCGGCTTCGGCGATTGAAGATCGAGACTATCAAATGAGTGTGGTGATTGTAATTCATGAAAGATGACGCTTTTATTCGGGGAAAAAACCCCATGACCAAAATGGAAATCCGAAATGCCATTATCAGTTATCTGGAACTTGAAAAGGCACACTGTGCGCTGGATATTGGCGCCGGCACCGGATCGGTAACCGTTCAGATGGCGAAGCAGTTTCCAAATCTGCAGGTATACGGTATTGAAAAAACAGCTTCCGGCTGCGAACTCATCAGAGAAAACGCCCGCCGGCACAGCGTTGACATTCAGGTGATCGAGGCAGAGGCACCTACTGATGCCATTGATCCCGAAACAATTTTCGACCGCGTTTACCTCGGCGGCACGGGGCATCAGCTCGAAGCCATTATGACATGGCTTGAAACAGATCATTTGGCCGCAAATGCCATTATCGTCTTTTCCGTCATCACGGTTGAAAGCCTTTCAGAAATTATGACATACCTCAACAAACACAGCGACTGCTATCGCGATGTCGAAGGCTCTCTGATACAGGCAAGCCGACTGGAGGCGCTTGGCAGTTACCATTACTTTAAACCGCAAAACCCTTGTTACATCATCAAATGTCAGTATGGAGGCAATCATGCATAAATTCTACGGCATCGGTGTAGGCCCCGGCGATCCGGAGCTCTTAACCGTAAAAGCCGCTAAAAAACTTTCTGAACTGGATGTGCTCGTCGTTCCTCAAGGCAAATCTGGTGGTGCCAGTGAAGCCCATCAGATCGCATCACCTTACTTAACACCTAAAACGACTATTTTATACCGTCACTTTCCCATGACATCGGATACCGAGGCCATGATGGCGGCCATTGAACCCATTGCATTGGAAATAGAGGCGCTTGTCAATGAGGGGAAAGACGTTGGCTTCGTGACACTTGGCGATCCAATGCTCTACAGTACCTACATTTATCTGCTTAAATTTATAAAGGATGCGGTTCCCATTGAAACGTTGACGGGGATTTCATCCTACAGCGCCATTGCATCCGGCACAAACCAGCCGCTGGTGGAAGGCGATATGCCGCTGCTCATCTATCCGTGCATTGAGGATCTCTCTGATCTCGATCAAAAGCTTCAGGATTACGAAGCACTCGTGTTAATGAAAGTTTATCGCTCCTTTGACGCCATCAAAGCGCTGATCCTCAAACACGGCCTTGAAAATTACTGCGTCATCGTCAGTGACTTTGGCAAACCCGGTGAAAAGCGATTCAATTCGATTCAATCGGTGTCTTTTGAAGATATCCGTTATTTTACAACGATAATAATCAATAAAAGGTGGTCAAAATGAACGTAAAATTTGTCGGGGCAGGCCCCGGAGATCCTGAACTCATAACACTGAAAGGTTATCATGCGCTTTCAAATGCAGATGTGGTCATCTATGCCGGTTCACTCGTCAATCCAGAATTGCTTAAATACTGCAAGCCATCATGTGAAATTCACGACAGCGCTTATCTCAACCTTGATGAAATCATCGAACTCTGCGAAAAGGGCGTAGACAGTGGTAAATCCGTTGTCAGGCTGCACACGGGCGACTTTTCAATTTACGGTTCGCTCCGAGAACAGATCGAACGTTTAAACGCTTTAGAGATCGGTTACGATCTCATACCCGGTGTCAGCAGTTTTCTCGGCGCCGCATCGTCGCTGGAAATCGAATACACTATTCCCGAAATATCGCAAAGCCTTATTATCACACGTATGGAAGGGCGTACACCGGTGCCAAAAGCTGAGTCTATTCGTTCCTTTGCCGCACACAAAACGTCTATGGCCATTTTTCTTTCCTCGGGCATGATTTCAGATGTTATGACCGAACTCATTGCCGGCGGCTATCCGAAAGCCACCCCCGCTGCAATGATCTACAAGGCGACCTGGCCGGATGAACGCATTTTAAGAGGCACACTGGAAACACTGCCGGCACTTGCCGCAGAAGCGGGAATCACAAAGACAGCGCTTATTATCGTCGGCGAATGCCTCGGCAAGAGTTACAATGATTCAAAACTGTACGATAAGGACTTCAAACATGAGTTCAGATCATAAACTGCATCTCATCGCCTTTTCAGAAAAAGGTGTTCAGCTCATGCAAGCACTTGCCGGTGCTTCATCTTTTCAAACACATTGCTATGATGGCGCCGCTGTTAAAGCAGGCGGCGGCGTTGGCCGTGTTGCCGGCTCAGTTTTTCAGGCACATGTCGAAAATCCGCAGGCACTCGTCTTTATCTGTGCCGCAGGGATAGCCGTCAGAGCCATTGCGCCCTATGTCGCAGACAAACTGTCTGATCCGCCCGTCATCGTCATTGACGACTGCGGCCGGTTTGTCATCAGTTTGCTGTCCGGCCACCTCGGCAGGGCCAATGCACTGACGAAACAAATCGCCAAAGTGCTTCAGGAAGCAGGCTTTGAAGCTGTCTCCGTCGTCACGACGGCAACGGATAGCCGAGGCCTTGAAGGCTTTGAAGCTGTTCTCACGCACTATAAGGTGCCCATCACAGCTGCAAGAGGCGACCTTAAAACACTGAATATGACCATTGCCAACGGTGAAACCATTGGGCTCTACATCGACCCATGGCTTAAAAGTGAGCATGTCAAACAGATCAATCACTTTGGCGATGCCATTAAAACATATGATGATTTTGACGCCTTCAATGCACATCAAGGCAAAAGAGTACTGATTGCGCTTCGTAAACCGGAAGCGTTTCGGGGCATTACACCTGATTTTGTTTACTACAGCAAGTGCATTGTCGTCGGCACAGGGTGTAAACGCGGCGTCACTGCCAGTGACTATGAAAAAGCACTTGAAGCGGCGCTGGACACCTATGCTATTTCGAAAAAAGCGCTTTGCACCTTTGCATCCATTGCACTCAAATCCGATGAACCGTGCATTCGCCTGACGGCAGAGACACTTGACTGTCAATGCCATTTTTGGGACGCCGAAGCAATCGCCGCCGTCGAATCCCAGTTTGAAGGATCGGATTTCGTCAAGCGAACCGTTGGCGTCTCAGCAGTTGCCGGACCTTCCGCCTATCTGCTGACACACGATACACTATCAAAAAATACAATAAGGAGAAGGCAATGTACCTTTGCCTTTGGGAGGTTAAGCATATGATTTATGTCGTCGGAATAGGACCCGGTTCAGAAGCAATGATGACACAGGCTGCAAAAGATGCCATACAAAATTCTGATGTCATCGTCGGCTACAAAACATACATCAAACTCATTGAAAACTTGCTGACAGGTGCACATGAAATCGTCAGCAACGGCATGCGCGGCGAAGTGGAACGGTGCAGAGAAGCCATCCGCATTGCGCGCACAGGGAAAACCGTCGCCGTGATCAGCAGCGGCGATGCAGGCATTTACGGTATGGCCGGACTCGTTTATGAACTTTCAGAAGGACAAGACGACATTCAAATCATTCCGGGCGTCACTGCATCAAGTGCCAGTGCCGCAATTCTCGGTGCACCGCTAATGCACGATTTTTGCCACATCAGCCTCAGCGATTTACTGACACCCATTGATACCATCATGAAACGTGTACGGCTTGCCGCAGAGGGCGACTTTGTCATTTGCTTCTATAACCCGAAAAGTCATGGCAGACCCACGCACATCCACGATGCCATTGCTGCCATCCGGGCAATCAAAGGCGATCATATCGTCGTCGGCGTTGTAAAGGATGCCGGCCGCGATGATGAATCGCATTATATTTTTAATATTGACAGCATTGATTACGATCTGATCGACATGACCTCACTGGTCATCGTCGGCAATTCAAATACAAAGCACGAATACCACCGCATGGTAACGCCAAGAGGTTATACACTATGATTCTCATCTTGGGCGGTACGCATGAAGGCCGTGAAATCGCTGAAAAGCTTAACCAAATGAATCGGGATTATATCCTCTCTGTCACCACAGCACTCGGGTATGATCTCTATCACGAGACTGCCCGGCAATGTGTTGTTCAGAAATTTACGGAAGAAACCCTTTCGTCGTTTATTCAAAGCGAGCACATTGAACTCATTATCGATGCAACACACCCGCATGCCGCAGAAATCAAAAAAACGGCAAGCCGCTGTGCCGCTAAAAATCACATTGCCTATTGGCGCTACGCACGCCGCGTTCAGTCTGTTGCACATCCGGCCGTCACGTCAAACACTCACTTTAAAACATTTGAAGACATAACGGCTGCCATCACATACCTGAAAGAAACCGCAGCCGAGGACGCGCGCATCCTCGTGACGGGCACAAAGCACATACCCGCTTTTCTGGAGGCATTTTTACCAAATCAATGTGTCTTTCGCATCATGCCCGGCATGGAATCCATGGCAGCCTGTATACAAAACGGCGTGCCAACAGGCAATATCATCGCCGTTAAGGCACCGTGTCCGGCTTTTCTCAACCGCAGTTTTTTTAAAGCTTACAACATTCACTATTTCGTCTTTAAAAACAGCGGTGCGGGTAGCGCATTTGATGCCAATCTCGAATCACTATCCGAATCGAATGTAACGGGAATCATCATCGAACCCGAGACCATCATAAGCGCTGTCGTCATCGAAAATGTTTCGGCACTTGAGGCGGCAATGCTCCAAAACCATTTTTAATCCACGGAGGTATTACGATGCTTACAGCAGCTTTACCAGCGACGCAACTGACTTATGCCATGCATATTGCAGAAGGTTTTTTACCTAAAATGTGGGCACTTGTATGGTATATCGTCTTTATACCGTTTTTTGTCCTCAGCGTCCGAACCCTTAGTAAAAAATTCAATGAAGACAGTGCCAACAAACTCCTCTTTGCACTGATGGCGGCATTCGCCTTTACACTGTCTTCTTTAAAAATACCTTCTATTGCCGGCAGCTGCTCGCATCCTACCGGCATGGGACTTGGCGCTATTTTGCTGGGCCCGCTGCCAATGGTCGCCATCGGCACCATCGTACTCCTGTTGCAAGCACTGCTCATTGCCCACGGCGGCATTACAACACTGGGCGCCAATGCGACGTCGATGGCCATTGCAGGTCCTTTCGTTTCATTCTTCCTCTTTAAACTGTTAAAGCGATTAAATGTCAATACGAAAGTGGCCATTTTTGTTGCGGCGATGTTTGGCGATCTGGCAACCTATCTCGTCACGAGCATTCAGCTCGGAACCGCTTTTGCCAACGGCAATCTCGCCATGTCAATTACAAAGTTTATGGGTGTTTTCATGGTAACACAGCTGCCGATTTCCATTGCAGAAGGCCTGCTCACTGTCGTCGTCTATAATTTATTGACGGAGTCAAAACAGTTTCCGATCTTTCAAGGGGGGATAAGCAAATGAAACAAGCCATTAAAAAACAAAATATCATTTTAATCATCCTCTTTGCACTTCTGATTATCGTACCGCTCGTCCTTAATCCGGGCGGTGAATACGGCGGTACTGACGGCAATGCCGAAGTCGCCATCGAAGCCATTAATCCATCGTATACCCCTTGGTTCGAACCATTCTGGGAACCGCCAAGCGGTGAAATAGAAAGTTTAATGTTTACACTGCTGGCCGTCGTCGGCGCTTCGACCATCGGCTATTATGTCGGGTATATCAGAGGCAAAAATCATGATTAGAATGGATGCCATCGCCAATCAATGCCGTATTAAGAATTGGCACCCACTCCTGCGCATTACAGGGACGCTTATGTTGCTCGTATTCAGTATCGCGCTGGATAAAATCGCGGTTTATACGGCGCTTTTTATAGGCGCCTCTTTCTGCATATTGCTGACGACGCCACTTTCGATAAAATCATACATGAAGATGCTCGCCATCCCCATGGGATTTATCCTACTGTCACTTATTGTCATCGCCATTGATGCAGACAGTGAGGAAGCGCTCATCCGATTTGCCCATTCAGGGTTTGCCATTACGCGTCAGAGCCTTGCGCTCTGCCTTGCCGTTTTCGTCAGATCCATCAGCAGTATTGCACTGATTTTTATGATGAGCACAACCGTACCAATGCAGCATTTCATCGAATGGATGAACCGCCTGCACATGCCTTCTGCCTTTACTGAACTCTTCATTTTAAGCTATCGTTTTATATTCATTCTCATTGAAGAAGCACAGGATATGCTCGTTGCACAGGAAATGCGGTTCGGCTACTTTAAAATGGGGAATGCACTCAAAACCGTTAATCAATTGGGTGCCTCACTGTTCATGCGTGCGTTTTCAAGATTTGAAGATTTGAATCACGCCATGGCACTGAGATTTTACGATGAGGGGTAACACGCATGCTCGAATGCAAAAAACTATCATTTAAATATACCGACGGCGCCGTCGGCATTACAGCGATTGATTTTAGCACAAACAATGGCAATATCATTGGCGTCATCGGTTCCAACGGCGCCGGAAAATCCACTTTTTTCAAGTGTCTTTTAGGCCTTCTAAAACCGCAGTCCGGTGAACTGGTTCACAACGGTGAAACCGTGGACTACTCGAAAAAAACACTTCGTGCACTTCGCCAATCCGTCAACCTCGTCCTTCAGGACCCGGAGCGTCAGATTTTCTACAGCAATGTTTACGATGATGTCGCCATGGGCCCTAAAAATCTTAAGCTCTCAGATGAGGAAGTCGCACAGCGCACCATGACGTGTTTAAAAGAAGTACAGGCGGATTCGTTTATGGACAGACCGGTACAGTATTTAAGTTTTGGCCAAAAAAAACGCGTTTCCATCGCCGGTGTATTGGCACTTTCCTGCGACGTCATCCTGCTGGACGAGCCTGAAACAGGGCTTGATCCCGTTATGCGCAGCGATATGCTGAAGCTTATTCAAAAATTATCGACACAAGGCAAGAAAATTATTCTATCCAGCCATAACATGGATATGATTTACCATATATGCGACTATGTCTATTTAATGCATCAAGGCAGCATGATTGCTTCCGGCCCCGTCGAAACGATTATGACCGATGAAGCAAAGCTTCAGGCAACACGCCTCGAACTGCCGCTTCTGGTCAAAGTTGCCAAAGCAACGGGCACTTCTGCTGAAGCGCTAAAAAAAGCAATCGTTGAAATATAGGCGCACTAATTGAAATATTGAATCCCGTTAGAAGATAACGGTCAAATGATTTCAGAAAACTTTTCTGTATTAAAAATTGGAGGAAGAGATGCAAATCGGTCTCATTGGTCTAAACCACCAAACCGCTACAATTGAACAACGTGAACAATTTTGCATGACAGAATCAACGCAGTCCGAATGGATGGCCTACGCCAAGCGCATCGGCGCTTTAGAAATCGTCATTTTATCTACCTGCGGTCGTTTTGAAGTGTACTACGTCACATCGGCAGATGCCTTTGACGCCATTTCGACAACGCTCTTTGACGCATTGGTCAACAAACATACAAGCGCAGAGGTCATGAACGCGAACACCATCATTGACAATGGTCAGTTTTATCAGAAAAGCGGTTTTCAGGCGGTCAATCATCTCTTTAAAGTGACGGCTGGCTTAGATTCTGCGGTACTCGGCGAAGATCAAATTCTTGGGCAGGTCAAAAATGCCATTGCCGCGGCAACAGAACTGGATTACTCCGGAAAAATCCTAAACAAGTTGTTCCGCGTCGCCGTCTCTTTCTCGAAACGCATTAAAACGGAACTGAAAATTTCACAGACGCCGCTTTCGCTCAGTTATATTGCCATTAAAAATGCCGTCGCTGCCGGTTATTTGTCAGATGAAACCGTTATCACCATGGTCGGCCTCGGCAAAATGGGCGGTTTAGCGATTAAATACTTGTTTGAAGCACCTTTTAAGACCATCTATGTCGCCGTGAGGCATCCTGAAAATCTGCCAATAGATATCCTAACCCATAAAAAAGTGCGCATCGTCCCCTTTGAATCGCGTTACGAATGCATTGCCATCAGTCATCTCGTGGTTTCATCAACAGGTGCGCCGCACGCTGTCATCAGAGGCAATGATTTAAAGGGAATCAAAGACGGCACGCTGATGATTGACCTCGCCGTACCGAGAGATATTGCTGATGATCTCTACCAAATCGAAAATATTGCGATCTGGACTGTTGACTCTCTTAAAGAAGTCTCAGATGAAAATTATCAGAAACGTCATGAGCTCATCGCCCACATCGAAACGCTTATTTTTGATGAAGTAAATGAATTTGTCAAATGGGTTGAAGCAACAAAGGTCGATGACCTCTTAGGCGCATGGAATCAAACCATTGCCGATATTAAAGACGACACGATGTCGATACTGTCTCGAAAACTGCATACGCAGAATCCCGCTGATATGGCAACCATTGACAAACTCGTGGAATCTTCACTGAAAAAAATGATTAAAAGTCCGCTTGAAACACTGAAATTAATGGATAACAGCGATAAACGCGAACAATATATCCAAATGCTAAAGGAGCTCTACGGTTATGAATCCTAACCCATTAAAACCCATTCTCCTAAACAGCGCGGCCCTCAATGTTCTTATTGTCGGTTACGGCAAAGTCGGGAAACGCAAAGCCAAAGCTTATGCCGATTCGGGTGCAAAGATCACGGTGGTTGACCCTAACACATCGGCGAATCAAATGGACGATGAATGCCATTATAATGCCCGGCAAAGCGACCGCATTTCACCTGCACCGGATGGGGATATCCGCAGATCATTTATTTTTTATTCGATGCCGTTTGATGCCTTTATACAGTCAGAAGCGGCAGTGTTCGCCAAACAGCACTTAGTCATTGCCTGTACTGACAACGCAGCTGCAAACCAATTGGTACAGGAATACTGTCTGCGATCAGCGAAGCTTTTCAATCGCTCAGATGACCATACAGCCGGACAATTTTTTGATATGATGTATAAAAACGAAGCCCATTGCACCATTGGCGTTTCAGGCAATGGTGAATCACCCTATGTCGCGAAATATCTATTCAATCAGATAGGGTCACTTTTAACAAAATCGGCCGTCATTGAGCGAATTCGCCTACTGGCTGCTAAAACACCCTACCTTAAAGCACGGCACATACCGTATGAAAGCATTGCGCATTTAGACCAAATATCACTGGAGAAGATTGGAGATGAATAGCTTGGAGACAAATAGCGTTAAGATGAATAGATCAAATATGGATAAAACCATTATCGTTGGTACCCGTGGCAGCCGACTGGCACTTTTCCAGACGGACTGGGTGATTGCCGCCCTGTCTGCAAAATATCCCGATCTTAAAATTGAAAAGAAAATCATCTCGACAAAGGGTGATCAGATCTTAAATGTATCCCTTGATAAAATCGGTGATAAAGGCCTTTTTGTCAAGGAAATCGAAGCACAACTCTTAAGTGGTGATATTGATTTTGCCGTGCACAGCATGAAAGATATGCCGAGTCAATGCGCTGATGGCCTTTGCTTTGCGGCACCACCTGCCCGCGAAGACGTTCGCGATGCGCTGGTTCTCAAAAAAGGTTATCAGGGGCTAAATGACTTACCGCAAGGTGCCAAAATTGGTACGGGCAGCAAAAGACGCGCCTTTCAGCTGAAACAGCTTCGTCCCGACCTTGAGGTTGTTGCCATTCGAGGCAATGTCGAAACGCGCATCGCCAAAATTGAAACCATGGCGCTGGATGGCGTCGTGCTGGCGGCAGCCGGTCTCCATCGATTAGACCTGACACATCAGATTAGTGCTTACCTTGAACCAAATGAAATGATACCGGCACCGGCACAAGGCGCACTCTGCCTGCAATACCGCATAGATGACCTTGAAACCGGTACCCTCTTAAATGCACTGGCAGATCGTGAAACTGCTGTCTGCACCAGTGCAGAACGCAGCTTCCTCGCTGCTGTCGACGGCAGCTGCCATCTCCCAATTGGCGCCTATGCCCATTTAGATGGCGATCAGCTAACCCTTCACTGTGTTTTTGGTGATGAAGACGGCAATGCACTCTATTATGCAGATGTCAAAGGCACCGCAGCGGCAGCAGAAAAACTCGGTATAAAGGCTGCTGAAACAGTCAAAGAAAGGATGTCAATGAACGTGTCTGTCAATCCCTCCACCGTCTACCTCGTCGGTTCAGGGCCGGGTGATCCCATGCTCTTGACGCGAAAAGGCGAAATGCTTATCAAAACATGCGATTGTGTTATTTACGATCGCCTTATTCCGGAAGATTTAATTCGGCTCGCTCCGGAAAACGCCGAAAAGATATATGTCGGCAAGGCAGCATCCAATCATGCCATGCCGCAGGATGATATCAATGAACTGCTCGTCAGCCTCTCTTACCGCTATCAGCGCGTCGTTCGACTGAAAGGCGGCGATCCTTACGTTTTTGGCCGCGGCGGCGAAGAAGCAGCGTTTTTAAAAGCACATGCCGTCCCCTTTGAGGTCGTTCCCGGTATTTCTTCCTCTATTGGCGGTTTAGCCTATGCCGGCATTCCCATTACCCATCGCGATTACGCGTCGTCCTTCCATGTTTTAACGGGACACTTTAAAGACGAGGACACCGACCACGACTGGTCTGTTATTGCAAAGCTGTCCGGCACCCTGGTTTTTCTCATGAGCATTGCCAATATCACCACAATCTGCAAACAGCTGATGGCAAATGGAAAAGCTGGCAATACCCCGCTGGCCGTCGTCTCCAAAGCGGCAAGTGCCGATCAGAAAGTTTATGAAGCGACGCTTCAAACTGCGGAGACAGCACTGCCCATCGGCAGCATTGATTCGCCGGCACTGCTGGTTGTGGGAAAAGTTGTCTCCATGCGCGAAACCCTGAACTGGTTTGAGGCAAAGCCGCTCTTTGGCAAGCGCATTCTCGTCACCCGTTCCAGCAGACAGGCCAGCCGTTTTTCAGCCATGCTGGAATCTTACGGTGCCAAGGTTATCGAACTGCCCATGATTGATTTCGAAAATATAAACGATGCGGCACTAATTGAAGCGATCGAAAACCTCCACCAGTATACACAGCTTTGGTTTACCAGCGAAAATGCCATCCGCCGCTTTATGTCGGCGCTCTTTGAAAGCGGCCGCGACACGCGGTCACTAGGTCATCTTAAGGTACTTGCCATTGGCACGCAAACGGCTAAATGGCTAATGCACTACGGCATTGCACCGGACTATGTACCGGAGGTCTTTACGCAGGAAGGAATCATTGACCGTATGGGCGCGGTACTCACACCTGCCGACTACATTCTCATGCCGACGGCAGAAAAAACGCGTACGGCGCTCTCTGAGTGGCTCAACGGCATTTGCCGTCATCAATCGCTGCCGGTTTACAAAACAGTGCCGGCTGCCCTTTCTGGTGCGCTTGACGACATTCGAAGCCTTATTGAATCGGCCGTTGATATCGTCACGTTTACCAGTGGTTCAACAGCTGAAAATTTTGACTCATTTTTAAAAGCAAATGCACTTGCGCTGCGGCCGGATGCAAAAATCGCATCCATCGGTCCCATCACGAGCCAGACACTGGAAGCACTTGGTTATGCCATTGATATTGAATCGGCACCGCATACCCTTGAAGCACTGGCAAAAGCCATCTGTTCTAATTTGGAGGTAACCAATGAAACGCTATAGAAGGTTGAGAACCAGTCCTACGCTTCGCAGGATGGTTCAAGAAGTATCCCTGCAGAAATCAGATTTAATTACTCCTATTTTTGTGATGGAGGGTGAAAATTTAAAAATAGAATCCTCGGCGATGCCGGATTTCTTCACCTATTCGCTCGACAGGCTGCCGGAAGAGCTCGAAGCACTAAAGGCCCTCGGCCTGAAGAGCGTCTTGCTCTTTGGCGTACCAAACACCAAAGACAGCATCGCCAGTTCTGCCTTTGATCCTGACGGCATCGTGCAGCGCGCCATCAAGGTCATCAAGACATTTGATCCGAGCTTTTGCGTCATTACCGATGTCTGCATGTGTCAGTACACAGACCACGGCCACTGTGGCATTCTATCTGAAGACGGCATTATTTTAAATGATGAAACCCTCCCCTATATGGCCAAAATCGCCCTGAGTCATGTGGAAGCCGGCGCAGATATCGTCGCACCCTCTGATATGATGGACGGCCGTATTGAGGCTATTCGCGACGTTCTCGACGACGCGGGCTTCACCTATATCCCCATCATGGCCTATTCGCTCAAGTTCTGCTCCAATTATTACGGACCCTTCCGAACGCTGGCAGATTCAAGCCCTAAATCGGGTTCGCGCGATACCTACCAGATGGACTATCACAATGCCAGAGAAGCGCTGGACGTCGCTTATGAAGACATCGAAAGCGGTGCAGACTTTATTATGGTCAAACCAGCCATGATGTACATGGACCTCATTCATACACTGAAGGACAACATTCCAAAACCAATCGTCTGCTACAATGTCAGCGGTGAATACGCGCTGATCAAAAACGGCATTGCCCGAGGACTCGTCAACGAAAACATCATTTATGAAACGCTCATCGGCTTTAAGCGCGCTGGTGCCGATCTGATTATCACTTATTTCTCAAAATTCGTCGCCGAAAAATGGCTGAATGATTAATACTGCATACTGCACAGAAGGAGACCATTTATGCACCTCAATCACGAAAAATCCGAAGCCCTCTTTGACAGGGCAAAGGCTGTTATCCCCGGCGGCGTCAACAGCCCCGTACGCGCATTTAAATCCGTCGGCATCAATCCGATTTTTATCGAACGCGGCGAAGGCCCCTATATTTATGATGTCGACGGCAATCGCTATATCGACCTCATCTGCTCTTGGGGACCTCTCATCTTAGGCCATAGCCATCCCGCCATGCTCAATGATATTGAAAGTGTCTTCCAAAACGGCACCAGCTATGGCGTTCCCAGCCATCTCGAAGTCACCATGGCAGAGATGATTGCCGAAGCCTACCCTGCTGCAGAACTCGTGCGCATGGTCAATTCGGGCACCGAAGCGACGATGAGCGCCATTCGCGTTGCCAGAGGTTATACGAACCGTCAAAAAATATTAAAATTTGAAGGCTGCTACCATGGGCATTCCGATGCACTGCTCGTCAAATCGGGCTCGGGTACACTGACCTATGGCGTTCCAACCAGCCCGGGCGTGCCGGCAGACACCGTCAAGGATACACTCGTCGGCATTTACAACGATGTTGCCGGCCTCGAGGCACTCTTTGCCGACCAGGGCAGCGAAATCGCCTGTGTCATCGTCGAAGTCGTCGCAGGCAACATGGGTGTCGTCCCAGCAACAGATGCCTTTATGGCGGCGCTTAGGCGTCTGACGACGGCTTATGGCACCGTCCTCATATTTGATGAGGTCATCACCGGATTTCGCCTCGCCTATGGCGGTGCATCTGAAATCTATGGCATTGATCCCGACATGGTCTGCTTTGGAAAAATCATCGGCGGCGGTCTGCCAGTAGGTGCCTATGCCGGCAAGCGTGACATCATGTCCATGGTTTCACCCATGGGGCCCGTTTATCAGGCCGGAACCCTCTCGGGCAACCCGCTGGCCATGCACATGGGCATTCAAACACTCAAATACCTTAAGACACATCCGGAGCTCTACCTGCAGCTTGAAGAAAAGGCATCCTATCTCACTTCTGAAATGACGGCTTTTATTGAATCCAATGACTTGCCGGTAACATTTGTGCGTTTTCACAGCATGCCTTGTCTGTTCTTTGCCAAAGGGCCATTTAAATCCTACGACGACGTAAAAAGCTGTGATACAGAGGCTTATGCGACCTACTTCCGAAAGATGCTTGACAAGGGTGTTTTACTGCCACCGGCGCAATTTGAAGGCCTTTTTCTTTCAGTTTCACACGATGATGTCATCCTAGAAGCTTATCTGAACGCAAGTAAATCAACACTTTTAGAAATGTATAAATAATCATTTTGAAGGGAATTTATTTTTAAGTTGCAAAAAAGCCATAAATAATTTTTAATATTTCAAAAAAAGATTGCATGCCTCATCATAATATGATATTAATATATGTGTTTACAGCCACTCCTGAAAAAACGGAAAATCAGCTTTCAAATTGGCCGTATTTTCGTTTAATCATTGGGCTGATCGTTCTGGAAACGACATGTCGTTTTGGCATGGCATTGATTGCATCGGTGACAGCATCGGTTGCTTCACTGCTTCCTGAAGCGCATGAAAAATTGATTATGAAACGAGGTGTTACATGGGCAACAGCTTAAATCCCATCATTGATTCCTACGCAAAGGGAAAAATCAGTGCCATTCATTTTAATATGGACTCTGAGACCATTTCCATTGCCATTCGCGACAAAAATAGTACAGAAAATACAGAAATTGTATTCGAAGACGTAAAAGCCTTCTATTATATAGATCACGACACACATTCCGAACTCAAATTGTCTGACGAAGCCCTGAACGCCATTGCTTATGACGATTTTGGCTTCGGCGAATTTTCTGCAGCTGCCGAAGATGAAGATGATCTGTTCGTCACCATTCCAAATTTTGCACTCAACCTTGAAGCGTCTTCTTTGTTTATTGATGCACATAAAATTCGCATCAACAATCAGGCTTACAACGTTAAGTTCTAAGCCGTTCACGCATCACGGCATGCTTTTGCCGTGAAATGACAGCAATAAACAGTACGATTAGGTCGAAAGACGCTGCGTACTGTTTTTTTTCAATCTTCTTTTTGATATAATGTTTTGTATAGTGTATGTCATTGACGAAATTTTATCATTTAGAACCCATTCTCAAGGGGAGGACGCAATGGACAGTCAAATTGTTTTTTCATTTAAGGACTTATTGCTATTTGTACTCTGGGGATTTCTCATCGGTGTCTTTGCTTACCTCATCCTCATTTTGAGACGCGTGCTCAAAGTGATGAAGCAGGTCAATACCATTGTCGACGACAACCGTTCAGAAATCGATCAGACACTAAAGGTGGTGCCATCGCTTACGCAAAACATCGAGGCCATCACCGCTGAGGTTTCCCATGACATGAATGCATACCGGGGAACAGTAGAAAACATTGCCGAAACAACTGAAGCTGTCAGCGGCGTCATTAATGAAAAGAAATCCGCCGTGAGCAGTATTTCCTCTGTTGTCAACACGATGGCGCTGATTGTTGCCTTTTTTAATAAGTTTTTCGGACATGAAGATGAGGCAAAATCGGAAGAGACTGAGGCAGTCCAGAAAACTGCCACAAAAGAATCTGACGGCGAATAACGGTACATAAAAAGTGCAGATCCCCCCCTGAAATTGGCAATTTCGGGGCTTTGATTTGCTTATATTGCCATAAAATGGTCAAATTTCAAATATCACGGCTTAAGTTACATTTGTTGACAACCCAATTTTTATGTATTATGATTTGGATATGGAAATGTCATTAGCTTAGGAGGTGTTTTATGAAATCTACAGGTATCGTCCGTAAAGTTGACGAGCTTGGACGTGTGGTTATTCCGATTGAATTGAGAAGAACACTCAATATCGGCGAGAAGGACGCACTGGAAATTTTTACTGAGGGTGAAACCATCATTCTCAAAAAGTATGAACCCGCTTGTATCTTCTGCGGTCAAGCAAAGGGTGTTAAAAACATTAAGGGCAAAAATATTTGTCCCGTATGTATGGATGAAATAAAAAACTTATAATTCTCATTCTTTTTTTGG
>JASUSA010000069.1 GCA_030446305.1 Clostridiales bacterium
TTTTTTCACAGGCAATGCGGCAATCTTCTCAAGTGATATGAGGTATGCCTGCGGGTCTGTCGACGGATAGTATGCAAACAGCGTATCCTTATAGACGAGATCCCCTGTAAATAAATATGCCCGCGCCGGTTCCCAAAAGCAAAGATGCCCTGGGGAATGTCCCGGTGTATGTATTGCTGTCACCACTCGGTCACCTAAATCAATGGTGTCGCCATCATTTAGAATGCGCGTAGGCGTCCCTTGAAAAAACTGATATTGACTAACAACGTATCCTTCCGGTAGATCACAGCGATCGACAACCATTTCTCGGATAGTCTCCATTGATAACGGGAATTCGCCATTTAACCAGTTTAATTCAGCTTCATGTGCGTAAAAGTTCGGATAGTATGCGTGCCCGCCTATATGGTCCCAATGAATATGTGTGGCCACGGCTATTACCGGCTTGTCCGTCAATTTTTTCACTTCTTCAGATATATTGACAATCCCAAGTCCCGTATCAATCAGCAAACATTGCTCACTGCCTTCTATCAAATAACAATGTGTTTCCTCCCAGTGGCGGTATTCGCTAATTATGTGTGTTGCCGTGTCAATTTGATCAATTGTAAACCATTTTTTCATTTTACGACTTCCTTTCTAATGTGCTGATTATTACTTTATGCCTTTGTTTGTTAAATTATTCCTTTTTTTAAATAAGAAAACTGCAAAATTACCTTCTGTTAATCCTTCACGGCAATAGGTTGAATTTCGGTATGATGAGAATAGTCCCTATCATATGAAAAGATTAAAATTTGAAAGATGCAATTTTCTCAAGTGAGAAAACAACATCTTTCAAAGCTTGATCGTTATATCAAATTTTCACGGTGTCATTGATGATTATTTAATTATTTAATTTCAGTATCTAATGTATTAATAATATAATCTACGGGTACATCCATGCGACTTGCGGTTTCTTCAATTGACAATCCTGTATTTATAAACCGCTTTATGACAAACAGCATGTTCTCACCTACTTCTATCATATGATGATCCAAGTCATAAAAACGAACCACTCTTTGACCCCATGCATGTTCAATAAGCTGGTGTACATATTCAATGTGTGTCATCGCCTCAAGTCGTTCTATAAAATCATCAATGTGATCTTCTTCAAAATAGATTTCAGCTGCATTGCTGCCAAACGCAATGGCGGACTCATCTTTGTGAATAAAGGTTTGCCAAGTATCCAGTGTTTGCAGTGCAACGCCACCTGTCAGTGTAACGTTCGCACCAAAATCAGAAATAATCTCTAATCCCAATACTTCCTGATAGAATGCCTTTGATTTTTCAATATCTTTTACAACGATTAATGTACTAATATATTTCATACAGGCCTCCATTATGCTGTTAACAAATGTCTTTTTCTTTGTTTCAGTATTGGCGTCATTGGTTCAATTATCGGCATCATTAGCTAAAGTCGTTGAACGCGTCCATCCTTTATATCGTCATACCATCAGTCAACCATTATCCAGCATTTACATTGTTCTATCCGTTTGCCGTCATCTCCCTGTTCTTTGTCATAAGCAAATTGATTTAACAATTCACAAGGGAACGCACTGCACTCGCCGCAATGATTCAGATTTTTACCCTCGCAGCAAGTTTTAACGGCACATGCATTGCCCCAAAAGGGTTTCGTCATCACCGTACAGCCGCTGCAATTCATTGGTTCCCGATAGCTGCACTCACTGCACAATAGCCCGCATCTCGATTCGATCATATCGTATACCTCCTTTTTAGGGTGAGTATATCATAGGGAACACGACACCTCTATGTCATGTTTCTGTATAGACTGTCATCATTTTTTGCAGTTTTGTTTTGATCGTTTCACGAATCGCCGGAGGTTCCAGTAACACCGCCTGATCCCCAAAACTGAGTACCCATTCTATCAGATATGCTTCATTGGTAAAGGAACATTCAAATCGCAGTTTATGATTTTCATCTGCTGTAAAACTGTTGGGCCCATATGATTCAACCAGTCTGTGTTTAACACTTTCTTCAAAAATGATGACTGCATTAATCTCATCTGTAAAATAACGATGAAATGCCAGTTTATCCTGAGGGATTGCTTTAACGGCATATTGCCTGTCCGTACATGCCAGCTGCCAAAGCCTATTTAGCTTATAGAGCTTGAAATCATTGGATGCATGATCGACCCCAAGCACATACCAACTTGACCACTGAAAGACGATCAGATACGGGTCCAGCGTAACGACGCGCTCACCGGCATGATTGTAATAGGTAAAGACGATCTCAAAGCGCGCCTCAATCGCCGCTTGGATGGTTTCTATTTTAGGTGCAAGGCTGTTCTTGTAATGTGAAGACAGATCAATCAGTATATGACTTGCACCGACAATGCCATGCTTCTCCAGTCCAAATTTATCAATGGTCTTTTGATATTTAGAATCTTGGGCAACGCTGTCAAGACTCATAAGTCCCGTCAATATGGCGCCGAGTTCCCTCTCGTTAAAAACGGTTCGATCAATCTTATAGCCCTCAAAAATCGAGATGCCGCCATGCATCCCTTGCGCCGTCATCACGGGGATACCGGCCTTACAGAGATCTTCAATATCCCTGTTGATGGTGCGTCTGGAGACTTCAAACTTTTCTGCTAGTTCTGGTGCGGTTACTTTTTCTTTCTGTAATAGGGTAATGATAATGCCAATGAGTCGGTCAATCTTCATGGTACTGCCACCTTATTTGCAAACGTTTTGTGAAATTTGTTGAAAAACCCAATCCGGTTGTACATCTATTTAAAAGTATATCTTAGAACGTCGAACAGAACAAGCGTTCTTTCACGCAAAAAAAGTTCCAAGCACTTTTCATCACTTGGAACTTAAACACTTCCTTTAAGAATTGGCATAATAGCCTTGAATTCATACCTCACAACAATATATTGGATTTCCATCTTACAAAAGATATGCATATTGCCGTAAACGGATTGATCTTTGAAGGTTACACTTTACAAAATCTCTTTATTAAAGTGCCCTCTCGTATCCGTTTCCTGATCGAAGACAGGTCGATTGATGCTCCCATTTAATTTACCCATCGCCTTGTTGATCGTCTTCACGACTTCATCTTTTGATTCGATCGTGAAATTCAGCCTAAACGCCTCAATGCCGTCAATGTTTTGAAGCTCATCCAATAGATTCAGCGTCTTCCCATTGAGAATCGTCGTCGTACAGTCTTCGTGTGACATAATTGGGAACGAACCGTGCTCGTCTTTCAGCACATACTGTTTTGTTTTGCAGTTGCCGCACTGATCCATTTTTTTAAGCGGACAGTACTTGGTAAACATCAATGGCGCTCTGCCGTAGACGATCATTTCAAGTGACGGATCACCGTCATTGGCTTCATGATAAACACGTCTTAAGTCCTCAATTTGGCTCTTGTTGAGTTCATAAGAAAGCGTGATGCGCTTTGCACCTAACTTATAGAGTTCATAACAGCTCGTCGCATTGACGACATTCATGGAATAATCTGTGACAAACGGATTGGTTGCTCTGTAGTGATAAATGCCGCCATAGCCGCCTATGAGCAATTCACCTTCTTTTTCTTGATAGGCGTTTTGGTTTCTCCGCACGATATTTTTAAAATAAATCGTCTTAATGCCGCAACTTACACACGCATCATACTGTTCCTGCGTCATGACAGAAGCAGTAAGATAGGGCGCTTTTGGGGCAAAACTGATTTTATCGTTTGCCTGCAACGTTTTGGTTCTTTTTTCTTTGCTGGCAAGCTTTAAGTCATATAGTTCCTGAACGATCGCTCTTCTTGCTGCATTTAACATCTTAGCGGGTACAAATGCATTATGTGATTCAAAATCAACGTGATGCAGTTCAAAGATCGTATCGTTTAATCTCGAAAATTGCTTAATGACCTGTTCTTTTGTCGTCGGGTTATTAATGGCTTCACTGATTAATTCATCGCTTTCATAGGCATAATGAAAACCTAATCCATCAGCCTCAATCGCCAGTTTAGAATCCGGATACGCGCGTACGCGAATATCCAGATCAAAACGCTTAAATTCTTTTATCATCATTGAATCAAGTGTTTTATAATATTGATAATCTTTCGAAATATAGACGCGATCGCTTCTGGACAATTTCTCTTTAAGCTTGATATAACAGACATCTTCTGCTCTGTTGATTAAATTATCCTCTTTATCATACAGCTTTACAGCGGTTAAATTAATATCCTCATCTTGGTGACTTATTCTGATAATATCGTTTTGATTCAGCGGGCGCGACAAGGTTATCTCATACTTATCTCTAAATATCCTGCTGATAAATCCGATCTCATAGCCGAAGTTATTGGGTCTTTGAATGTTTGTAATCTCTTTTTTGTCTTCATGAAACAAATAACCCTTTGTATAGGTTCTGTTAAAAGTTTTGCTTAAATTGTCTTTTTCTTCTTCAGTAATATTGCCGTCTAAGGCCATGCGATAACGCGACACGACATTTGCAACATACGCTGGTTCTTTCATCCGGCCTTCTATTTTTAAGGAATCCATCTCTCTTAATTCATCGATAAAATCAATGGTGTTTAAATCCTTCGTCGACAGCATATAATTTTTCGCAAGTGTCGTCCCCGTCGTCGTATCAATGAGTTCATACGCTTTTCGACATGAACCGACACATCTGCCACGGTTCCCACTTCGGTAACCGATTAGTCCCGACATGAGGCAATTGCCGGAATAGGAGACACATAAAGCACCGTGAACAAATACTTCCACTGGGATATTCGCGCTTTTTCGAATCGCTTTAATCTTTTCAATCTCAACCTCACGGGATATGACAACGCGTTTGGCACCAAGCTCTTTTAACAACAATGTACCGTCTAAGTCGTCAATGCCCATTTGCGTTGAACAGTGCGCTTCCATATCGAGAAAGTTTTTAACGACATAGTCAAAAGCAGCGAGATCCTGAACGATAATGCCGTCAACGCCGATATCATTTAATGCATCCATTTGCCGCTGCATCTCTTCAACTTCATTCTCAAAAACGACAGTATTCATCGTCACGTAGATTTTGACATCCCTTAGATGTGCATACTGAATTGCCTCTTTTAAGGAATCCATATCAAAATTTGATGAGTAAGCACGTGCACCAAATTTTTGCATACCCAGATAAATTGCATCACACCCATTGGAAATTGCAGCAATGAGAGCTTCCATATTTCCCGCCGGCGCTAATAATTCAGCCATTTTTTCCTCCATACGACGCGCTTTCCGCGCTAGTTTATAGTTGGTATCCCTTAACTTTGGATTATCTTTCCAAATTTAATCTCATACCGATCAATATTGCCTCACTCGTCAAGCATCAAATCATTTTAAGCTGACATCGGCATTGTCTTTATGCACATTTACTTTATCATCATCACTGAAATACAATCTTTGAGACAGTTCCTGTTTCACAATTATAATCTAAAGTTCCCGTTTGCAGCTGATCTGTCAAATCTTTAAATTCGAAAGCAACCGTCATCGTTCCCTGTAGTTCTTGCCACTTTATAAATGCAAACTGCAGCGTCTCCCAGTGTTCTGGCACTGTCATCAAATCTGTAAATGTATCAAGTGATGACATACTCATATTAATGACCGCATTTAAATTTGTGTTGTTATTGTTTTTATAATCTCTTAATGCCAAGAGTCTATTATCATGATTAAAAGTGGCAATCACTTGATAACGACTATCCGGAGACCACCACATGTTTTCAAATGCAGAACCGTCTAAATAAATCTTCGTGCCCTTAAAATCACCGCTTGTCTTAATGGTGAAGCCGTTGTTCTTTGGGAAAAGCGCCGTTATATTTTGACTGTACACGGTTGCCGTTATCCTGCCATTGGGTGAAGTCTGTCGATCAACGATAAAGAATATGCCACTCGTCCATAAGATCAATCCAACAATGATAATGATAACAATCATAATAATAGCTGCTGTTGTTCTCTTTTTAGCCATCACGGTTTGCCTCACAACCTTTCACGTCAGCTGATATCAACCATCTTTATAATTTTGCTGTACACTATTTTCTATTATCGCGCTGCCGTTTTAGCTTCAGCGTCGCTGAAATCACTTGCCTCAAATCTTTTCCATGCGCTATTCACGCTTCCGATTATATCACGAACGGCATGCATAACACATCATTATTATTTTATTGCGGTTATTCTCTCTTGACCCTTGGCAAGTATCCGTAGTACCTGCAAGTAATAAATTCTAAAGCATTAAATGCATACGCCTCATAGCTAAAGCACTCACCTTCATATTGACTCATAATAAAAGCTATGTTCTCTTTCAGCTTTTCAAAAGTATCTTCCACACTAAAAGCAACGCCTTCACCCGCTTGATACATGGCGTAAGCATCATAAAATTTCAATTCTTCTTCTGACCTAAGAAACCATGCACACTTTGTCACTTTTGATAAATCCTCTTTGAGAAACAACTGCAGCTGCTGGTATAGCGCCTCCTGTTCCAATAGCGTGAACCACTCAAGCATCGTTCCCCAAAATGCCGACGTTAAATAATCTTCAGCAGGTAATCCCATATGAATATTCACCGCGTCCTCGAACGAATCCTCAGCTGTAGGATATTTATGATACATATCATGATAGTATGCCAAGCGCACACATTGATATTGAATTAATGTATTAATATCATCTACTCTGCCTTGCCGATCTAAAAGACGGTACAGCATACTGATGACACCTATGTGCCGATCGTAAGGTGCATAATAGAACTGAGGATGATTGTTAACTAAATTTATATGCTTCCCGTTACTTGCTGGCATTTCCTCTCCGACACTTTATTAAATTGCGCCTGAAAAGACAAATAATAGGCATATGACGTCAGATAGCCCAAAACTTCATACAACAACACCCTCTGTTCAACAGAATTATAATACGGAAGCCGCTTCTCTCCCTCGCAGCAGCATCGTACAGCTTCATAATATTTATGATTCCATTTTTCATATGCTGCCAAAAACTTTTGCAGCCACTCCCCGTATTGTACTTTTCCTAAACCATCATGCGCCAATAGGTATTGCCAATACTTGATGATCAGATATTCCGTCACTGAAACACTTATCTTATAAACATTCGCTTCTTCTGCGTATTGTGCGACCATTTGACTGGCAATAAAGAGACCCGCTAGCTTTTTTTTACGTTGTTTAGCGCTATCTTTATTGTTGAGCTGAATTATATAAGAGTCAATAATGCGTTCAAAATGAGTGTTGCGGTAATCGCTTTCCCCAATAAAATAGAGTGCTCGCCTTAACAGATCCTGCAAATTAGTGTCAAAAATATGTTCATCAAATAAGTACTTTTGGATGTCATCCACCAGTTTATCAATATTCCAAAACTCAATCAGCACGTTCAGGCCATCCCACTCCGTGTTCTGGCTTACATATCCTTCCCAGTTTGGTCTAACCGTCTCCTCCATCACACCATTTGTGACAACAGCGATATGCAGCCTCTTCTCTCTTTCCACACCATGGATGAGTTTTATATAAACATCCTTAATTTCATCTAAGCTCTGCCTAACCGCATTCTGGTCCGCATCCCAATTTTTCCGATTTAAATTGCCTTGCTTTACCACGCAGAGCACTACCTCGTCTTCATTGTGTGCTCGAATATCCACGCCGTATTGGCGATTGCCGGTTTCTGGCTTGCTATCTGTGATGTATCCCATCTGAAGCAGCAGATCACAAAGCAGTAAATCCAATTCATCTTTCTCTTTCAAATGTATCAGATAGTCTTTTATGACCAGACGCATCAATCCTCACCTCCTCTAAATAGCGCCTTCTCGCAAGTTCATAATCTACTGGATCATTTACATAATCAGTAGGTAATTCTATCTCATATTGGTGCTTCATATACGGATTAACCTGATAACTCAATTCCTTCTTGCCTGCATCGACGACATATGCATTGCGAATGCCATATTTTAATATACTCGTGCTAAATAATTGTGCAAATACATACTTTTTATTCGCCGACTTATTAATTCGCCTATTTTCTGCCTGCTCTGCTTTTCGATAGAGGTATTGATGCTCCCTTGAGGCTTGTAAATCCCGTATTTCATAGCTCATCTTCCGTTCATTTGTTAACTGTTCATGTATTTTTGTTACCATTGCTGCCAAATGTACCTGCTTTGCATCTTTAGCAGCTTTGTAATGCGCCGCAGCTTCATTCATCGTCGCCGGATAGTTCTTGTATACCTCATTTATGCAGAATTCCAAGTAAATGTCACAAGGTTCTGACGAAAATAGCAAAAGCTGAAATGCCGTATAACAGCTTTTTTTACTATCCGCATTATAATAAAAAATGCCCTTCATCAAACGAATCAGCTGTGTGTCATCCAGCGATCCTGCGAAACTAAATCCAATAGCAGTTTGCCCATCATATAGCTTTTGAAGATTCCCTACTTCCTGAAACAATCCTAAACCAAAGAAAAATAATTCCATTCCTCCACAAAGCATGTAATCCAAAGCCGCTGCAGTCACTTCTGCTGTGTGTGCCCTAAGACCACTGCAAACGGATTCCATGTTTTCAAAGAAGCTGTGATACTGCACAATGTAATTATTCGCTGAAAATACTTCCTGCATAACCTTCAATACAACTTTCCATTTTCCCTTTTCAAGCTGCCGATACAAATAACTGTCAAGCACGACGAGGATCGCTTTATCTCGGCCAAACGAATGTGATATAATTTCATGAAAAATAGGCTCTAGTGCTTCTGGTATCTCTTCTCTCCATTGCAAGGCTTCAACAAAACTGCGTTTTGCTTCCAGTGAGCCACTTGGAGTTTTTTCAAGATACGCCAGCAATTTATGATAAATGGGTTTTGATGTACTTTCCTTGTCTGTACTAGTCTCAATGATATATTTCACAAATAGCGTGATTAACATCGACCAAAGTTCGTCACTTTTTATAAGCAAACTCTCAATTTCAGGAAAATATTGCTCAAATACCACTGTACCATAATTCATACTCGTTTCCAAAAAGTTAATCGCTGTCTTTTGACTCCCAATACTTCCATATTTCAGCAGCCTTCCAATCATTGCGTCAGCATTAGTTGAAGCTTTTTTATACCATGCCCACCTGATAATATACATGAAATCATAGGGTACCTGTCTGTCCAAACCGTCAATCAGCATTTCTGTCAAATGCTGCCCATCTACCTCTACAATGTGGTTTGCATAATTTGTTAAAAAAGCACGATAGCAACTGTCTCTCTTGTGCTTTTCCATCATATTCAATATTGGAAGGAAATTTTGCTCATACAACATATGTTCATGTACCAGATTTGTTTCTACATACACTACAATCTTATCAAACTTCCCACACAAATCCGCTTCAAGGATCAATGCTTCAAGATTAATATGATATTCCTTTTGCAAAAGATATCCAGTGTATTCGTATGTCAAGATTCCACTTTTCACCTCGGAGAGCTGTTCTATTATTACTTTGAGTTCAAAATTATTTATCGATTTTACTACTTGCCATGCAGCAGCACCCCATCGATTACGTATCATTTGCTGCGTTCCATCATCCAAGGCATCAATCATATCATGTAGGCTCATTTCAGCTAGTTCTGGGCGCGCTGATAAAATATTTTTTCCTTCTTCAAGTATCTTTTCAATTCTCTCAGGATCATTTCTCATGGCGGGTTACCTTCCTTTTTAATACCGCTTATCAATAGAAAAGCATTCAAAACATTCCAATTGGCACATTGTTTATTTTTCCATATTTCACCATTAAAGTATCTTTCTTAGTATCTTCATAAAGCAAATTTCATCGTTGAAGATTTTGGATAATCTCGTTGTAGCGTTCTGTTGCCAACGCGCTTGGGCTGTCTTTTTTGCAGAAAGACAATTTTGACAGCTTCGAACCGACGCGTTCAACTATAATCTGCCCATCAATCATTTTTGACTTCAATGTTTCCAGGGCTTCAATAAACCTGACATCGGCCTTTGCCCTGTTGTAAAAGGATAATACATACACATAAACAAACAAATTATAGTTCCGAAAAGGATATTCGACCTGCATAAACAGCGTACCGATTCCATAATGGCACGGACCAATTGGTTTGCGAATCGTCCAATGCGCCAATAAAAAATCTACAGCCTTGTCCAAAGCGGATTCGTGATTAAAATGATTCGTATAGCGAAATGCATCCAACGCCGTAAGGGTCGGTAATGGATTGGAAAATTCAGTTTCCGGTCCACGACCAAAACTGAATTTATTGCAGCGCCATCCACCATCTCTATACTGAGTCTCCAATAGGTGCTGAAATGTTTTTGCAGCCTTATATCATTGGCATAACCCAATTTGCAGAGCGTGGCGGCGGCATTAATCGTATGGCAGGGATACACAGCCCCTTTAGGATATAATTTAAAACGTCCGTCCTCTTGCCAAGTGCTAAATATTAGCTTTGTGGTTTCTTCAAGCAGTGGTTCTGTGGGAGCCATGCCCAATTCCAATAAATATGTTATACTCTCAAGTGTCGAAAACGGCGCGCCCTTAATTAAACGCTTATCCGGTGTTGTCCAAAAGTCAGCACCATGATCATGTCTGTGAGACAGTATCGCTTCAACATCCGATTTATATTGCTTATCAATCGCCATTCCATTCACCTCAGGTAACTGTAATTATAAATCGTAGCATCATGCATACGCCATCTGAAATTTAAATGAGAAAATTGCATCATACACATCTTAATACGTTCATCACAATGTTTATCCTTCATAACGCTGGCATTCAACATTTTGTGGCAAAGTGTCAACTAAAATTATTATACAATTTCCTTAGATATCTTTGTTTTCTTTGTTTTCTTCTCCCCAGCGATATTTTTTGTTGCTGAGAAGCGTATCAACATTGCAGTTCAGGCATAATCCGTTATGACAGCAAATTGTTCCACCACATTCCTGACAACGCCACAGTGCTTTTTCCTTTTCTAGAAAAACTTCAATGCCATAGGCTTTAATGAATTCGAGGTTATCAATCATACTCATATGGTATTTTGTGCGATATCGCTTGTCCAAAACTTTCAATCTCTTACAGGGATACATTTCGCATTCAAAACAAAAACGAACACTTCCCTTTGCCAGTAATTCACACGAATCACCCATATGCAGACAATTTTCACCACGCGGAATACAACCGAGGCAATACTTTCTGTGAAATCCCCTTTTGTTGAGATCATTTTCATTAAACTGATACGCGATGCATAACGCGCAGTTCATGCCACAGGGGGCAATCAATTTTTCCAAGGTTTCTTTTCCTGCAATCATCACTTACGCCTCCTATCCAATGTTCTATAAGCTCATTTTATCATATGAGGATATTTCATCATTCAAATTTTAATCATCTCGGGATCGCACGTGCTGACTTCATTCCTTTCCCTTGATAACTCTTTTTTCATCCGGAAATAATTTATTGAGAATTTATTGCTTTCTATCTTATAGGAAAGATATAATGTTCATATTATATGAATGAAATGCGAGAAGACAGATGAAATCAATTTTTATTTCCAGCACATTTCGGGATATGCAGGCTGAACGGGATATGCTCCATACACTTGTGATACCAGAATTAGAAGCATTTGCACGTGAATATCAACAATCACTTTCCTTCATAGACCTGCGCTGGGGAGTGAATACAGAAGAACTTGACAGTGTGAGCGGCGCGCATAAAGTGCTCAGTGTCTGCCTGAATGAAATAGATTACTGTAAGCCTTATATGCTGGTGTTTATCGGCGAGCGCTATGGCTGGGTGCCCGATGAAGATAACCTAAGAGCGGCGGCTCAGGCAAAAGATTACATATTGGATGAATATGAAAAAAGTGTCACCGCTTTGGAGATAGAATATGGCGCGCTAAACAGAATGGGCACTGAAAAACAGTGTTTGTTCTATTTTCGGAATCCACTTCCCCGAGCTCAGATGAATCATGAGAACCAAGCCATTTATTGTGCAGAAAACGAATCCAGCACAAGAAAATTAAATGCGCTGAAGCGAAAGATTGAAATAAAGTTTCCGGATCGCGTGAGAACCTATGAGCCGTTATGGGATGATGGGGTTACGGGACTTGATAAACTTGCCGCCCAAGTCAGTTCGGATTTAAAAAGGTTGCTTCTTGACGAATGGGGCAGCCCGACGGAACGCGACTGGCGTCAGAAGGCATTAGATGAAGCACGCCTCATTATGGACGAAAGCAACCGCAGGTTCAGCGGAAGGGCGGCGCTGCTCGCGACGTACAGAAATCAGATATCAGCCCCTGAAACAAGATTGTATTTTTTGACCGGAAATTGTGGGACGGGTAAAACTGCGTTCCTTTCTCAACTCGCTCAAAGTTTTGAAAGCGAACACTTCAACGTCATTTATACAAACTGTGGCAACAACAAGTCTGAAACAATTGAAGAAATCATGGCTCAGATAATATTTGCGCTTGAATTGCTAATCGATGGCGAGCACTGTCCATATGAAAGAGATTTCGTAGCCCTTCGCACAAAACTAATCGACCTTGTGGCAATGTATGAGAATCAGATAACGATTCCTTTATACCTTTTTATTGACGGACTGGAAAAAGTAGATCATACGCAAGAAGTCGCAAAACTCATTTTTTTGCCGGATGTTATCCCTGATCACGTAACGTTTGTGATCTCCTGCAGTAAGCCCTACCGCTGGGATACAGGGGTCGGCGGAGAAATCGAAAAATTATTCACACTGCCAAATATTTTGCCTTTTGGGCGGCATACACTAATGCAGGAAGTTGGGATTCTTTCGCAGCAGGATGCAATTGATTTAGTAAAAGGCATTCTAAAAGCCAATCATAAAGAACTTTCTGATGTGATCGTCACCGCCATCGCTTCTCCCAACGAAGAAATTTTAGAGACTATCCATGATATCTACGGCAACCCGAAGGATGGCAAAGTGAGCTTTGAGGAAATAAACAATCATATAGACAGTTTTGCCATGCGTGAGCCTCTGTATTATGCATTACTCGTTCAGCGGCTTTTGATGATGGACAGCACTGATTTTGCTGAAATTGACCGACTGGGCGGCAATATCAAAGCGATTCATCAATTTATGATGGGTGTTGTCGGAGATGACAGGTCAATCGACGCCCTGATCCCTTTAGTCATCAAAAAAGCATCTCAAAAAATCAACCCAAGCTTGTATCAGTTAGTGTTCCCAATGTTGGCTTGCTCCCGCAACGGACTGCGAGAACGCGACCTTGTCGCGCTGACTGCCAGATATGAAGTGCCGCCATTTTCCACGTTGGATTTTAGCCGATTCATACAATATTTGGGACCTTTTTTTACGAAAAATGACAGCGGGCGTGTTGACATCAGCACCTATGCACTACGTGCCAGCGTTGAAAAAGAACTTGCTAACACCCATAATTACAAGGACCAGTTATTCAACTATATCATTGATGAACTTCCCTACGACGATGAAATTTATCAGGCTAACTATCTCAAACTTGCAAAGGATCTGAAACAAAATCTGGGTTTGCCTTATTATGTATATTCATTGCTGAACTATGATGGCGATGCGAATATCAGGACGTTAGCCGATCAAGTGATTCGCGCCCTGCGTGAGACTTGCAGTACCAGTTCGTGGTTAAGCGAATGCTTCCAAACGCTTCAAAATACCGACGAAAATCACGTCTACCTCATCTCAGTCCTTTTGGAAACGCTGTATCGATGGGATCTGTTGCCCACGTTTACATTATGGTATGAATTCGATGAGTTGCCTGCTTATGAAAATGCCTGTACCCTGATTGAAAGCCGGCTGTCTAAAACCAATGATGCGCAGGAAATAAGGACACTCACGCGCGTCAGGGGATACTATAAAATGCTGCATGCCAATTTCGAATTCAGACGTTTGCATTATGAAACAGCACTGCACTTATATACCGATGCAATTGATTACTTTGTTCAGTATGATCATGAATACCCAAGTGAATATGAAGATCCAAATGAGCATTACTCGGTGAACCGCGTACGCAGTTTAACGCAGTGTATGTGTAAATTCGCAGAATGTGCACATCATCTTTATGATCGGGAAAGGGAACATGAAGCGATTAATTTAGCCTATGAAAAAATATATGCCATGTTGTCCAATGCAAAAAAAATGGACTTTAAATATATGGTGGCAGAGATATTTCAGATTATGGCCACCCACCAATTAGGCGCGGATACCAAGGAAGAACAAATCAAAGCGATTCCTTTTATGACAGATGTCATCGATTACATCGATGCCCTTTTGGACGAAGAGTATTATCCGGAAACCATCTCTATGATGATTCACGCCTATATTCTGGCAAACGAGGCGGAGCGCGTTGCACTCGGTGAATTGAGCGGCGAAAATATTCAAAAGGCAGAAGAATGGATGTCTGAATTTTTACTTGCATATCCCGGAGAAGATACCAGCCTTTTATATTGTGAGCTATACCGGGAAAAAGCAAAGTGGCTTGTGGCTAAAAATGACCCTGAAGCCGCACTTGAACTTGCAATGTCCCAATTGGATATACTGGAAAAACGTAATGAGAAACTTAACAACATCGAATCAAAATGGCACCTTAGTGACGGACAGATTTTTACAGCTCACATCAGCAAACACAACCAACTGTTTGAATCTGCTCTGGACTATTATGAAAAAGCATGGACGCTGAGCAAATGGCTTTTTTTTGCAAATGTACACTATATGGCAGGAACAAAAATGATCTCGTGTAGCGAAGAAATCACGACACTGCTGTCCTTAAAAAATGAAACAGAAAAGATCAACAACCTCTATCTTGAAAACAAGGAAGTCTTTTCAGAAAGATTGACATCTTTACTGGAACGCAACATCGACGCAAGCCAAAATGAGATCATGATCATTCGGCAATTCCTTGATATAGTGAATAAAAAGCTAAACGAATCACAGCCAAATAAATTGAATAATCGAAAAACCCTTAAGCACTTATTTTCACGCAAGAAAAATTAATTGGTTTATACGTCGCCGCAACACCTTTTATTCTGCGATGAATTGCTCTACAAGATCCCGATCTTTTTGCACTTCAAGTTCCGCTAATTGCTCAAATGGGACAAGCAAATTGTGAAGTTTATTGCTATCATCTCGCGTCTTTGAATAGTGCCATCCGTTCAGGTAATGAAAGCGGCACCAGCATTCGTGAACCAACTGCGTCAGTAACACCTTGTTCGTTCCCTGTTGGAACAGCTGCTGTATTACAATGCCGTATTGCGCGGAGAAAAGATTGGCCTGTTTTTTAAAAGCGTCCAGCTCATCCCAATTTTTGCCCCCGTATTGTTCATAATAATACTGGTGAAGCTTCTTCGCCCTGTTCATCAGTTGTTCCTTGATAATGATCTCTCTTGTCATCAATTTTTCCGATGTGCCGAACACGGTAATTTTCTTGCTGTCGTAGATTGCATGAATCCCGGATTCGGCTCTCAGTTTAATATGGATTACGGGATCAATCAGCATTTGGGATAATCCCGAAAGTATTTCGATGTTATCCTCATCGTTTCCGCATAAAATAATGCGATCCATTTTTTCCAGCAAGGGTAATTGCCGATAATAGGGTTCTTCGTGGAAGACAATATGATCGAATTTTATCTGCTTGAATTCTTGATAGCGATATATAAAATCGCAGTCTTTTTTCCATATATGATATTCGATATTCTGATCAAGGGCAATAATGTTGGTCAATAAGCCTCGATAGAGAAGGATATCCGTCAGCTCACCTTCTCCGATCAAGGCTATTTTTTCGGTTTTTGCGGCCAAATTATTTTCCCAGTACTGTATCGCACAGTTATCTGCCATAGAGAAGACAAACAGGTTTCCGGACTTGATGTTCAGCTGCTGGTTTCTTTTCATCGCCAAAAATACCTGATGATTTTTCAGATCCTTTTCATGTTTCGCGTAAAATTCCAATGTCTGTTCATCGTGCTCAAACATCAAAACATGATAAGTACTCTTGCGGATCTTATCCGCTTCGCCCTTAATACCACTTTTCCCTAACGAAACAAGAAAATCGGATGCTTCCGGTGTATCTCCGTATACAGAACAGCTATCTTTTCTCAAGGAGCGTACCGAGGCAATGACATTATTTTTGATTGCACCGATTGCCACAATGAATATTCCTGCTGTCGAAACAGGTGCCAGCCATCTTGCAATCTCAATATAAATATTGATGTCGCTGATGTCCGTATTCAGCCCATACAAACGGATTGTATTATACAGAGCCCATGATACCTTAATGCCATCTACTTGCATAAATCCGTAAAAGCCAATAATTGCCGGCAATATCGGTAAAAAGTACTTTATTATTTTTTTAATCTGATTCATCAATCCCCGTTCCTTTCAGCAATGTATTCATCAATAATATTGACGATGATACAAAGCAACGCAGCAGTGTATTTGCACATCAGCGATTGCTGTGCGAAGCGGCGTTCAATTGGCTTCCGGCAATGCGGTCGTATGTATTATATCATTTATTGACGCCGCCAGTATAAAATTAAATTCCCTCAAATTTAATGCTTTTATGAAACGTACAATTTCAATATTCTTTCAACCCAAATCTATTTGGCTGATTGTATAATTAATTGCAACAAACAAAAAAAGATTGAACCATAAGATGATTCCAGATATCATGGTAAGCGATAAAACACACCAGATATGA
>JASUSA010000013.1 GCA_030446305.1 Clostridiales bacterium
ACAAACTCACAGCACGAAATCAAGCGGCTCTTCACGAACGTCGAAGTATACAATTTTTGAAATATTGCCGTCATTAACATAGAAGCGAATGCCTGGCGCTTCAAAAATTACATTGTAACGCGTTCGAATAATGGCATTGACCTTTTGACTCAGCGTATAGACTTCAGCAGGTGTTTGTACAAGTCTGCTGAGATTCAGCCGCCGATCAAATATTGCCCTTTGAAATAGTGCGATGTTGACAGCTTCCCAGTCCTTTGGCACTTGGCTGCGCTTTAATCGATTGCACTGCTTACAGCAGCACACCAAATTAAAGACCTCTGTCGACCCGCCCATACTCTTTGGGTAATAATGATCCAGTGTCATCTTATTGCGTTTTACCGGCTTGCCGCAGATAAAACAAATACCTAAATCCCTTTCGTATACATACTTCTTTTCAATTTCCTTTGCACGCAAAACATCGCCACCCCCAGTATCTCTCTTTTTGCGTACGACCTGTTAACCCAAACAAACCGATTTTGTTGCTGATCGGCATCCCTCCCTAGGATGAAAGACCAAAAACAGTTTTAAATCGCGGTTCATCTCTTCGAAGTGCCTTTAAATCGTCACATCCCCCAATGAATGCGTCGTCTACGAAGATTTGCGGCACCGTACCAGAACCTGTTTTTGCCTTAAGTGACATCAGTACATCTCTTTGACCGTCAATACAGTATTCTTCATAGGCAATGCCCTCTCTGTCTAACAGCATTTTTGCCTGAATACAATATGGGCAAAACGCCCACGTATACACCTTTATTGATTTCATTCACTACCTCTTTTCTATATCTTTTACATTTTACCATATTTCGGTAAGTGATACATCGTAAAATTACACCAACATCTTCAAATTTCCAAAGTTTGTCGGCTATTTGATCCGCTACATGTGACATCATAATTTGTTCATCTTTTCTTATTGACTCTTTAACAAGTGATTAATATCCAGTTTACATTTATTCAGTATGATAAGTACATAAGCAAAGCCAACCAACGCTTACTTACTTTTAAATAGATAAACCCCTTAAATACGATCCCCCAATCGTATGTTCATAACCCCTTTTGACACGTCGACCCACGTGTCAAACTCCCCTAAACTCAGGCGCTGTTAACCACAGCGCCATATTTATTTTTTGCATTTAATAAGAAACGGTTATATTCACTGCAATCCCATCAAGGACACACAATAAACCGTTAATTATACGGTTCACATACACGGCAACATAATATTACCATGGGTACACCTATTAAAAATGGGCATCCAGATAGATGCCCAAACATACAACATATTCATAAATCATGCAGCCAATACCGTCTCCACAGTTTCATATCCGCTGCTGCAACAGACGCAGGGTGCAAAAATAACAATAAAAATCACAATAAAGTAAAAAATACACCGTGTCTTTTAATGATCCTGATGAACCCCTCTAATCTGCTGACGCCTGCAGCACCCAGCCTTGCGGCATTCGCCAAGGCTTTCGCAGATCTTATAGTCGCCGCCTTCAATGGTAATCGTCCTGCCCTCCACCAGCGACTGCGCTATTTTCTTGCGCGCATCGTCATAGATCCGCTGAAATGTCGAACGGCCAATCTCCATTTTCTTTGCGCTCTCTTCCTGGTTCATGCCCTCGTAGTCCATTAATCGGATACTTTCATACTCCTCTACCGTCATCACCAGATTGGCGTTACCCGTATACCCCTGCCCTTTTGGCCCAAATCGGGCATACTTAGGCATTTCACATACAATTTTCCCTTTTCTAGGTCGTGCCATCTCATGCCTCCGATCTTGACATATACTGTGTTAAAAGCCTGCATGCCTCCTCGTATTTGAGGTCGGCCTCTGCTAAAAATGCATCGTGATTTTCAATTAATTTTTCCAGCAGTCTAGAGTCATTTAATGCATACTGCCCGATGAACCGCAGGTTGACGCAGACATCGTGCAGACGTCTCGCCACATCCTGAAAATCTTCCAGCACTGCATTAATTGGGGTGAGCGATTCATCATCCTGCATAAGAATCTGATGTACATAGCGCAATTTCTTGACCAGCGTTCGCTTTTCATGAATATAGCGCTCCAAATTTTCAGCATTTGACACTTTGTCGACATTGATAAACACCTGAATGACTTCAAAATGCCGCTGCTTTTCCCACACTTCATAAGCGGGCTTGTGACTGCTGCTCGGCTTTAAGCGCACTTCAAACTGCGCAAAATTAAATGTTTTCATCATTTGTGCATCTGATTTCAGCTTCGCCAAAAGCGGTGCCTTTAAATCACTAAGCTTCTCAATGACTTCTGGCAGCATAAAATCGCGATAGCCGTTTTCAAAGACGTCGATTTCTCGAATCAACGATGTATGATCAAAATTTCGTTTTGAAATAAAATCCAAATCCTTAAAATCACTGTTTCTCAGTACCGGTTTATAAAAATAGATCAATGCCCTGAGGCGTCGAATGGCTTCCCTGTATTCGTGAATGCTCTGATGATTGTAATCATCCGTCACCATTTGATCAAGATAAAGATCCATTTGCGCCAAGTGATGCTTTATATTCTTGGAAATCTCAACTCCAGGTTTCACGGCTGCCTCCAATAATCCAATACGCGTTTGGATCATGTTTTGTGTTTTGTCTATTATATCACGGTAGGATATGTCCCACCAACAGTCATCGCACATTTTTTCACATAAATTATTGGCAAAAGACCATTATTATCTGAATTTAACGAAAACTTACCCTTAACCATCTATCAAATCACCACCGCATTTGATTCTTTTATCACACCGGCATCGAATCGTCTTCTAAATACTTCACTTTCAACGCTAAGAAAATTTCTAAATCATTTATAAGCTGAAACAGCGATGCATAGTTTTCAAAAATCAGCAACTCCTTCGGCAGCTCCTTATTCATAAAGTCCTCCCGAAGCTCAGAGAGCTCTGTCAAAAGAAAGCTGGCATCATTGGTGGGCGTAAACTGATGTGCGGCTTTGTGTATAAATTCACCCATGGCCTTTGCTTCCCGCTGTGTCACGAAGATGCGCTCAAAGTGCTTCTGCATGTAGAGCATCCAATAAAATTGGTCAAGCCGCATTTGGAAGTAGGCAACATAATCCTGATGTTTTGAAAAAATAAAGTTTTCCTGTGCCTTTGACGCCTTTTTCTTTGCTTTTTTAATGCGTCTTTCAAGCGCCTTAAATGATTCAAAATCCGTCCCGGCATTGCGATCCATCTGAATGAGCTTTTCACTCATGTTTAAAAAGAATTGCTTCATAGACTCCTCAATATCCTGCTGTGCCTCAATTAAATCAGGTTCCAGACTCGGCATGTGAAGATTGAGTAATATCCCTGCACTGATGCCAATGCCCAGCAGCATCATTTCATTGAGCACATTGGGCATCGTCATCACGCCGTAGCTCAAATAGTGCGTCGCAATAACCGTATTGACGACAATGCCCTCTTTGGCTCTCAGCTTCGTTGCCACCGGTACGAACGCCAGTAGAAAAATACCCAGAGAGACAATGTTGTAGCCAAACAGATTAAAGGCAATCAGCGATACCACCAGTCCGATAATCGCCGTGTAAAATCGTTTCCAAGCAACTGAAAACGTCTGCTTTTGTGTATCCAGCAAACTGAGCATCGCAATGACACTCGCCGCCGTTGCAAAATTTAAGTGCAGCATCTGCGCAATCCAAGCAGCGCCGACGGCTGCAACGACATTTTTTAACGTCCTAATCACCATAACGCCTCCCTTTGATTGCTTCTATTGTTAAAGCATGGGACCATGCTTTTCGATAACCTTGATGATTATGTATACCCCTTTAATATTCAATTTACGCATCGAAGCGCATTCGTCAGATGAGGACACCTGTTCCAAACCGCTATCATTTTCGACATTTGTATTTCATTTGTATTTTCGATAGTATCATCGTCAGTGCTATCATTCGCATCATAATCGTTATACTGGCATCAACCGCGTTAGTGTCATCATTCGCATTTGCATCATCTTCGACATTCGCGTCATCTTCGACATTCGCGTCATCTTCGGCATCACTACATGACAATATTAAGATTGCATAAAGACATGTCCCAAGTCATTCCACTTTAGGGAAGGATTCGCTATAATAGTAAAAAAGACGAAATAAAAAAGACGAAACGAGGCGCTTATGAATCTCCCACGCAAACAATATATAGAGTACGTCGTCATCTTCTTCATCGTCGCCGCCATTACTTATTGGCTTGGCAGAGATATTGACAGCATCAAATTCGCAATCTCAAAATTTTTCACACTACTCACGCCCTTCTTTATTGGCTTTGCCGTTGCCTATATTCTCAATGCACCGGTCAGTGCCCTTGAAAAGCGCCTTAAACTCAAGCGTGGATGGGCCATCGCCATTATTTACATCGCCTTTATTGCCACCATCAGCAGCGCATTGGTTATCCTCACTCCGATTCTCGGCAACAATATTGCCGGTCTCGTCAACGACGTTTCGCACTGGGCTGTGGACATTCCAAAATGGGTTCAGCAGTTTGACTTTGGGCCTTATGAAGACGTCATTACCACCCAGATGAGCAAGCTGACAGAACTTTTATCGACACTTACCAACAGCCTTTTGAGAAGCATTGTCGATATGCTCTTTACCATTACAACCACGGTGTTTAACATTGTTTTAGGCATTATTATTTCCATCTATATGCTTTCGGACAAACAAAAACTTCAGTCTGCATTTCATCAGTTATCCCTGGCTGTTTTAAAGCGCAAGCGCACTGAGCAACTCATTTCTTTTTTAAAAGAAGTCAATGTCATCTTCGGTCATTTCTTTACGGGACTGCTGGTTGAAGCCATTATCGTCGGCATTCTCGCCGCCATTGGTCTAGGTCTTATGGGTGTACGCTATGCGCCAATCCTCGGCTTAATCATATGCCTCACCAACATGATTCCTTATTTTGGCGCCTTTATTGGTGCCGTACCCGCAGTTCTTGCAACCCTGATGTACGACCCCATTAAAGCCATCTGGGTCGCCGTTTTTATCATCGTTCTTCAGCAAGTTGACGGCAATGTCATCGGCCCGCGCGTCATGGGCAATTACATTGGCTTAGAGCCTATTTGGATTATTTTCGCCATTGCTTTCGGCGGCGGATTTGGCGGACTGCTCGGCATGATTCTCGCCATTCCGCTAGGTGCCGTTGTTAAAATCATCATCACACGACTCGTCACAAAAAATCTACCTGCGGCAATAGATGAACCCGCTCCACCAGATAAACCTGACGCGCCAGACGAACCCGGCTCAGCTGACAAAGCCAGCCTACCTGACGCGCCATCGGAAAACCGATAATGGCACTTTTAGACGCATTATTTTAGGCGTAGCTTTTAGCTTTTATGCAGACACGCGCCCTCTAAGCGTCACAATCACACCGTTTACAGTCATTGAAAAATTAACACGCATATAAAAAGCGGGATCGACTGCATGTGAATACCACATGTCATCAATCCCGTTTTTGATTCATTAGACGATCTATTCATTTATACCAGTATGCACTTGCATCATCATGTATGCACTTACATTATTTTGTGTGCATTTGCATTATTTTGTGTGCATTTATGCCATCGTTCCGATTGCATCATTTTCTTGAATACGCCTCTCGCTACATCATATAATTGTTCACCATGATAAAGTGGGAGATTGTGCCGAGCAGGATAAACAGATGAAAGATCTCATGAAAGCCAAAGGCACCTATGCGAAGCTTGTCGGACTTGATCGCATAGATAATCGAGCCAACCGTATAAAAGACACCGCCGAGGCAAAGCCAAACAAAACCCGGAACGGGCATTGCTTTAAAAATCGGATAAATAAACGCAATACTCAGCCAACCTAAAAACAAATACATGCCGGCTGAAAGCCATCTGGGCATATTGATAAAAATAACCTTTGTCACAATGCCGATAATTGCCAAAGACCAAACGGCGATTAGTAGGCCATAACCTAATTTTCCCTTAAGCGCCGTTAAACAAATCGGCGTATACGTTCCGGCAATCAGGACGAAAATCATCGCATGATCCAATTTGCGCAGCCTTAAAATGATTTCCTTTTTACCGTTAAAACCATGGTAAACGGTTGACGCCGTATAGAGCAGGATCATGCTGACCCCAAAGACGACAACGCCTGTGATCAGACTTGGATTGTGCTTTAGAACGGCACGCCATACCATAACAGTCAATCCAAGTGCCGCCAGTATAATGCCTGCAAAATGTGTCCACATATTAATCGGTTCTCTTACGCGCATATGCCCTCCTCATTATGTCGATTTCTACATCGTTTATTATCGTACTTATTGCTTTATTCATTGCTTTATTTGTTCTTTTTATCACTTCACTTGTTGTTTTTGCTCATTGTTTTGCATATGGTTTTCTTCTCCTATTGCATCACGCATCCGCAAGGTGAATGTTCATCACACACTAAAATAAATGTAGACACCATCGCAGCACTTTTACACGCTCTCATAAAACAGCAACGATCAGATTCATAAACCAATGACACTCATGTAGTTTTTAATACTACATCACGTCATACATGCATATTATCACTTCTTTTTATTAAATGCAATAGCTATTTTTTAAAAGTATGTTATAATCTGATTAAATAAGGGGGAAGTTTATGACACCATACTCTGCGCAACAACTGCCGGAAATCACGGATATGCCATCAATCGGACTCTATATGGATCAACTGTTGGAACTCTTGGATCACTATCTCGGCTCACTCAAACGCAGCGATCGAGACGTCATCTTTACAAAGACAATGGTTAACAACTATGTCAAAGCCGGTGTCATCACGCCGCCGATCAAGAAAAAATACGCACGCGAAAGCATGATTGAATTAATGATGGTCTATTATTTTAAACAAATTTTTTCAATTAACGATACCGCTGTACTCGTGGCCTTAATTATGAAAGCACATCAAGGCAATCGAATCGCCGCTTATGAAACGTTTAAAAACCGCGTCGCTGCTCTAACGATTCAACCCGCATCGCTGCCGACAGACACATCGTATACAGCACTAAAAGACAGTACGCCATTGGATGCCGATACCGTTCTTCATTATGCGCTCTCATCCGTCATACAAAAGCAAATGGCTGAATTTTACATGGACGCATTAACCCCCTAACCGTTCATAACCACCCTTTGTTTCTATTAATAGCCATTATGACTTATGCCCATCTGACGAGGTCATCAGACGAGGTCATCACACGCTTTCTCACAGCTATTCACTGAGATGAAATTTGCGAAGGCGTTCATAAAAACTGGATTTTGCAAGCCCTAACAAAGCCATCGCCTCTTGATGACTTTTTGTTTTGTGCAGTGTTTCCAAAATCACTTGGCGCTCATAATCTGCCAGCTGCTCTTTCAGTGATTTGTCACTGCTCTCCTTACCAGACAAATGAGACAATATAATGTGCTCCGGCATAATGGTCTCATCTACACAGACCGCCATTGCACGTTCAAGTACATTTTCAAGTTCTCTGATATTGCCGGGCCATGCGTAGCTGCGCAGCAAGCTGTAAACCTCGGCAGAAATCTGTTTCTCAGGCATTTCAAGCTGTCTCGAAAGCTGCTGCATAATCTGTTTCGTTAGCCCGTACAAATCTTCCCGCCGTTCGCGGAGCGCCGGTATTTCAATGGGAAATACATTTATCCGATAAAATAAATCTTCTCTAAATTGATGCGCTTTAACGGCCTCATATAATTGTTTATTGGTCGCTGTAATAATTCTCGCACTGGCGCGCGTCGGCATTGAAGCGCCTATTTTATAAAAGCGCTTGCTCTGAAGTGCCTGTAGAAGCTTTACCTGAATCTCAGGCGGCACTTCTCCAATTTCATCAAGAAAAAGCGTCCCGCCCTCAGCCTGTTCAAAAAAGCCTTTTTTGCCTTGATCGCTGGCACCTGTAAACGCCCCGCGTTCATATCCAAAAAGTTCACTCTCAAAGAGTGTTGAAGGAATAGCCGCGCAGTTGACTTCGACAAAATCGCCCCTGAGACCGCTATTGTCGTGAATCAGTCGCGCCAGAAGTGTTTTCCCCGTACCGCTTTCACCTGTCAACAGTACATTTGACTTGATTTGTGCAGCTCGATCTGCTAAAAACTTCACTTTAATCATCGCGTCGCCAAGACCTGACATCGCCTCGAATCTTGAGAGAACAGCAGGGTCGGGCACCCGTCTCGCCGTCGTTCTAAGCGCTTCCATATCCTCCAAAATAGCTTCGTGCTCTGAGAGCAGTACCTGCATTTCGGAGAGATCGCGAAACTTAATCATGAGGCAAATCCCATCTGATCGGTCGAAAAAGCGTTCAAGCACACAAAATGCCGGTCTGAGATTTAAATCCAAATAGAGCTTTTGACGTTGAATTTCGCCGCGGTGCGTCGCTTGAACTGTCAACATATGTGTCAACTGTTCAAAGAGCACTTCCGATTCAAGCAATGATGCCAAATCCCTGCCATTTAACGAATCGTCTTCCGCAATGCCCTTCGCACCAAAGTGGCCGCCTCTCAGCAAATCGCCAATAGCCTCCCGCCGAATTGTGTAGCCTTTGTCCTGATAGAATTTTAAGGCGCCGCCCTGCCCGCTCAAAACCACCATATGGCCATAAGTCTTCACATAGCGCTGTTCAAATAACTGCCCATCTATGGTAATCATCATGCGTTTCGCGTAAAAGTCCAGCACCATTTTAACATCGTGTCCCATAAAATCCGTCTGATAGACGAGCTGCTCCAAAAGCGCCGTCGAAGACGCTTGCTTATAAGACGCTGATATTGCATCGCCATCAAAAATACCCATGCCGACAATAGCATCGCCATGCTTTAACGTCTTGGCATCAATGCCAACACGTGACAACAGTTCCGGCGTCAGTTCACCGTCATCTTCTCCAAGCATATTGCTCATAAAAAAAACCAAATCGCCCGGTTCCAAACAGCCTGCCGCATGCGAAATTTCGCCGGAGAGCAAAATCCCCGTAATGCGCTTTGCCTTCTCATTAAACGCTCTGATCTTTAATGCCTGATCCAGCAGTATAATGCCTTCGTCAATCTTGTCCAGTATTTCGTCATCAATTAATGGCATCTGCTTGCCATATGCATCGTCTTTCTGTGTTTTCACTTTCATAATCGATTTCTCCGTTCAAAATCATTTGGATCGCATCTATGGGTTTTCATCTAAAGTGTTTTCGCTTCGACACTGCTTTACATCTTGATGTCTTTAAATCTTTAAGTCTTTGCATCTTTATGGCTTTACGGCTTTATGGCTTTATGGCTTTGCGGCTTACCCGTTAAGGCATAGACTCCGAGATTTCAGTCTGTTTTATCGTACCTTTTTCCGATTTTTCGCACACGCCAGTGCTTTTGCTTTCATTATAGAGAATGCCGGCGCCCTTTTCAAGCGCCATTGCCGATTTTGATAAACAAATACATATTGGCACGATTATTGCATTAACTTTATACAATAAAAAATATTGGGAGGCACTATGTTTGAAATCAAAGGTCACGACCTCTATGTCGAACAGATAAAAGCAGCTGATTTGGCTGCACAGTACGGCACGCCGCTGTATGTCTTGTCCGAATCATCACTTCGAAGCAATTTGAGTGAGATCAAGGCAAATTTTATGGACAAATACGAACATGTACAGGCCGCATATGCCAGTAAAGCATTATTGACATCTGCTGTTGTACGCATTGTTGAACAGGAAGGGTTTCACCTCGACGTCGTTTCCGGCGGCGAGCTCTATACGGCACGACACGCCTCTTTTCCAATGGCCAAAATCATCTTTCACGGCAACAATAAGTCAGATGAAGAACTGCAAATGGCACTGGATTATGGCGTCGGCCGCATAGTCGTCGACAATGTCGGCGAACTGCACCGCTTGGCGGCTATGGCAGAGAAAGCAGGCAAAACGGCAAAAATACTGTTCCGAATTACACCGGGCATTAAAGCGGGTACCCATCACTATATTTCAACGGGGCAGAAGGATTCAAAATTCGGAATCGCTCTGGATGAAAGCATCATCTTTCCCGCGATCGAATTTGCCATTCAAAGCAGTGCCATTGATTTTCTAGGTTTTCACTTCCACATTGGCTCACAACTCTTTACAAATGATACGCATATTGCGGCAACCAAAGTCGCCGTCAGTCTCATTAAAGCTGTTAAAGACCGTTATCAATATGACATTCGCGAGCTCAATACCGGCGGCGGCTATGGCATTAAATACGTTGAAGGCGACGCGCCAAAACCTGCTGCATTCTTCACCGATGCCATTATGAAATCCCTTGAAGAACAATGCAGCGCCGAAGGTCTCCTGCGTCCAACTGTCTTTATTGAACCGGGACGCTCCATTGTCGGCGAAGCGGGTATTACTTTATACAAAGCGGGTGCCATCAAAACCATTCCGAACATACGCACCTACGTTGCGGTTGACGGCGGCATGACCGATAACATTCGCCCGGCACTTTATCAGGCAAAATATGAAGCCATCGTTGCAAACCATGCCGACGCGCCATCAGATGAAACGGTCACACTCTGCGGCAAATGCTGTGAATCCGGTGATATTCTTATTGAACACATCCCAATGCAGCATATTGAAACCGGTGATATCATCGCCGTTTTCAGTACAGGTGCTTACACTTATGCCATGGCCTCTCATTACAATAAACACCCGAATCCGGCTGTCGTCCTCGTTTCCGGCGATCAGTCCTACGAAATTGTAAAACGGGAAACCTATGAAGATCTCGTTTCAAAAGATGTTATCCCCGCACATTTAAAAGCTTAATCGCTCTGTCAATGTCGATAAGCGTGCGCCCATAGAGAACAAATCAAAAAGCCGATCGGCCTGATACATCGTCTGTCAAGACTGTTCAGGTGATCGGCTTTATTCATGCAATTTTAAACATCATACAATTCTCACTAATCCACTAATTCTTCACAAAGAAAACAGCAAATTGGGGATAAATACGGGGTTATGCACAGGTTATCCACAAAAAAAGACTTTTGTGTACAGTTTTATGTGCCTAAATGAAATTATAGCGCCACATCCATATGAGCAGCAACAGATTAAAAATAAGCAGCATTCTGAAAATAAACGTCGTTCCGCCGCGCCATCGAAAGTCCGATGTCCCACGCCCCAGCATGATAATCGAAGGGATATAGAGAATACCGGCGATAATGCCCGTCACTTTTACCCACATCGTCGATGAACCCGCATTAAAGACCACAAGCCATGCATTGTAGCGCAGTGCTATCCATAAAATCAGGCCGATGCTGGCAGAACTAAACAATGTTTCAAGCAGCAGCACAGCTCTTGGTGTACCGTTGATCCGATTAACGCGAAGCGTATCCCATCGCACTGACAGGAAAACGATGGCAATCAGATTAAAAAGCGCTGCAAAAAATAACACCATCACTTCAAAGAAAATACTTTCAAACATGCCGACACGCTGATAATAAGTATTGTCAATAACCAGATACTCCAGCTTATTCGCATCATCAAAGATAAACCTTGCATAATTATCATCTGCTTCACTGTAAAAAACACTGTTGCCAATGGGTTCATAAACCGCTTTATCAATGACGAGACCGCCTGCTGTCTCTGATACGCGGATTTGACGAATGATCTTCGTTACCCGCTCAATGGTCTCCGTTGAAATGTTCATCGGTGAATACGCACCAATCAAATCCTGATATTCGCCCTCATCAAAATTTGCCAGTACGGCGTTGGTATGATGAATGGCATCCTGTGCGTAGAGTGACAGAATTTCATCGGTCAACTCATCACGCAGAGCAGTGGCATCCGAGTTGTACCAGATAAAAACGCCGAGTCCCAGTTCGGGAATAAAAAAGAGTCTTGACGTCTCGCCTGGAATCCCGCCATCCTGCAAAAACAAGTCAACGCCCTCATCCTGTTTGATGGAAAATCCAAGGCTGCGCCCCAATAGATCATCATAGGCACTAACCTGCCGTGTAAACATATCTCGATAATCCGCACGTGCATAAGCAGAACGGGTCATATCCTGAAGCAGCGTCGTCATATCCGCTGTCGTCGTTACAAAATCCTCTGATGCAATGAGTTTGCTCTTGAAAGGCGCCTGTTCAGTCTGTTCGCCGCCAAAGACATTGTACCCTTTCGCAACACTTGCAATAGCCGTTGAAGTCCCCTTGAGAAACGAAGCACTCATGTCCATACTGAGCGGTTCCAGAATCGCTTCTGCAACATACTGTTCATATGGTGTGTTGGACAGCGCCTCAATCAGCAGCCCTGCCAGCACAGACCCAACATTTGAATAAATGGTGTCTTCGCCGGGCGAAAGAACCGCACGATGACGGTAACGCGTCATAAAATCTCCCGCATAATCTGAAAACTTCATTGGTTCACGTTCAAGCGGGCTCATCATTTCTGCCGTATCTGCCCGAACTGAGGGAATGCCCGTCGTATGCTGCAGCAAATCGCGAAAAGTCAGCGAAGCATCCGGAATATAGGCATCAATAAGATAGCCCGAAATCGAATCATCCAAATCAATAGACTGCTGCGACAGCAGTTTTAAAAGCGCCATTGTCGTCAGTACCTTGCCAATGGACCCCGTCTGGATCGCCGTTGTCTCTGCATTTATAGGTACATTTTGACTTAAGTCCGCCATCCCCTGTGTCACTTTATAAAGTACTTTGCCGTCTTTGACAATACTGACGGCAATGCCGGGGACATTGTAATTAACGCTTTCATATTTTATGATTTCATCCATGGATGCCGTTGCATCATCGGCAAATACAGGCAGTACCATGACAATCTGCATGACGATCAAACAGACGGCGAGGAATGCGTGTCTATGAAATCTTAATTTCAAAATAACAACCTTTCTTTATCTTCCGGTGATATTTTTTCAATCACGGCCTTTGCCAGAGCAATGGTGGCTTCCTGATCTGCAACAGCGCTGTAACCATGGTGTGTATGCGCATAGCGGACTGGCGTTCCGAGTACAAGACAAGGCACACCTGAATTGGCCAGGTGGATGGCACCGGCATTGGTTCCGCCGCCTTCCCGAACAGCGCGCTGATAAGAAATGCCCGATTCTTTTGCCGTTTCAATGGCATACGCAATCAAATCCGCATTGGCAATCATTGAACGGTCAAAATGACGTATTTGCGTTCCCTTCTTAAGAGCACCCTGTGAATCATAGGCATTTTTAAACGTATCATCTGCCGGTGTTCCTTCAAAGACAATTGCCAAGTCCGGTTTAATCTTTCGTGCATTAATCCCCGCACCGCGTAGCCCCACTTCTTCCTGAGCTGAAATAGCGCCAACGAGCTTCACACTCAGCGGCGTATCCACCAGCGCCAGCATTGTTTCAACGACGGCATTGCAGCCAAGGCGATTGTCAAATGCCTTGCCGCACATAATGCCCGTTTCTTCAATATACGAAAAGGCCGCATAGGGAACAACCGGCGCACCGGGTTCGATCTTAAAAATTGATACGACCTCATCAAATGAGGTAGCACCAACGTCAATGCTCATCTCGCCAATGGGGATAAGCTTCGCCGGCCCCGTTGCAAAATGAGGCGGCATCGATGCCACAATGCCCTGAATATAATTGCCCTCAGCATTTCTTACCCATACCTTTTGAGCTGAGACATTTTGATCGCTCCATCCGCCCAGCGGCAAAAATTTAAGCGTGCCATTGGCCTGAACAGATTGAATAATAAAGCCAATTTCATCGGAATGTGCATCCAGCATCACCACGGGCACATCTTCTCTGCCGCTGTCACACGGACGCCTTAAAATTACATTGTGCATTTGATCTATTGTGACGGTCAGACGATCACCGACATATTGTCTGATCACCTCGACAACCTCTTTTTCAAATCCAGATACGCCCTTTGCGCCGGACAGTGCTTCCATGAATTTAAGATCCATCGTATCCTCCATTTCAACTAATTGATTCATTGACGACTGTCTTCTATTTCACTAATTTATAACATCTGCCAACTTTATCGCGGTATGTTAAATCAAGATTGACATCAACACCCATGCGAATCTGCGCAGACTCTAAAATTCCCCGAACCGTTTCATAAGCCAGCTCCGGGACGTTGTTTTCCTTGCTGAGATGTGCCAGTAAAACGTGCTTTGTCTTGCCGTAAGCAATAATTTCCTTCGCAAAATAACCGGCATCATCATTGGATAAATGGCCGTATTCACTTAGTATTCGCCGTTTTAAATACATTGGGTAACTACCCATTTTAAGCATTTCAATATCGTGATTGGATTCGATCATCATGAGATCGCTGTCCTTAAACTTATCGACAACCTCGTCGTTCAACATGCCAAGGTCTGTTGCAATGGCTATCTTCGACCCTGCATTCATAAAAGCATAGCAGAGCGGATCGACGGCATCGTGTGAAATCCGTGCCGATTGAACAACAATATCACCGATTTCCAGCATGTCGATCGTATCGTAAATGCGAAGGAGCTCACTGCTCACATCACCGATCTTTAACTTGACGGCCTCCCATGTCTTTGCCGTAATATAGAGTGGAATCTGATGCCGACGCATTAAAACACCCAGACCGCTAATATGATCTGTGTGTTCATGTGTCAGCAATATGCCGTTGATCCCGTTGATATCCACATCCAAATTATGCAGTGAAGTCTTAATATACTTTCCGCTCATGCCCGCATCGACAAGTAATTTGGTGCGTTCCGATGCAATATATTGACAGTTCCCCGAACTTCCGCTCGCCAGAGAACAAAATGTTAATGCCATAGTTCCTCTTCTCATTTATGGTAATTAAATCGTCACTTCCATGTCAGTTTTCTACAATAGCCCTGACATAATACGTATTGCCGTCTGATACCGCTATGCGAAAAAACGGCATGGCTTCCCCTGATATGAGGTTGCTGACCACGGCGCCGCTGTCATTCAATTTGTAACTAATGCCTATTTCTGTGATCTCATCGCCTTCACTCAGCTTCGGCATCGTCACATAGAGCGCTCGATCTACAGAAATTATATCATATTTATTTGTAGAATGGTCGGTATTAATGTGAAGCCATGTTCGTCGAAATGCAACCAGTGAATCGCGATAATAGATAAAGGTCATCAGCGCATCATCCATCACATAGCCCTGGTAGAGCTGCTTGGCATTGACAATGCGGTAATCATCGCGCTGAAAGTATCCTGAAATACTGTAATCCGCTGCATAACCCAATTCTGATATCGTCTCGTCAGCCATTTGGGAAAGTTTTGTACGCGTTGCCGCATCTTCAATAACCTCACTTGGAAGCCCTTGATCGTATACCTCGTCCGGTATCTCTCGAAGTTCATAATAAAGCGACATTTCACTGAGCACAATGCGCGAATTCCCTTTAAGATACTGATTGCTATTGGTCTCATAGTCATCACCTAAAAACTTCTGAACATCTGCTTCCGAATGACTTTCAAAAGAGACGGCAATGGAAGCGAGTTTATCCGGAAAATCGAGTGCGACACCATCGAGACCAATATCATTCTGCTCAAAAAGTGCCACAACGCGATCGAGCTGATCTTCCCGTTCTCTTTCAAATGCCAGTTTACTCTGCACATAGGTTGCGCCGAGCAGAATATTCATAATCAGCAATACCAATATTAAAATTGTCTTGATCCTTGACCAATCCATACGTCCATCACCTTTTTACATCGTTTAGCATTCTGCTCTGAATCTTTATCTAAATTTCTATCTGCGTCTTTATCAAAGTCTTTATCAAAGCCTTTATCAGCGTCTTTACATTCGTTTGAAACATCATTTCCGTTTCTCAGCGATAATTTTCAATAAGCTCTCCTGTATAAGCATTGAACAAATATGTTCTGCCGCTGATCACAACGCGCCAAATCGGAATCATAATCATATCCTGCTGATAATACTGCCGCTCAATGCGCTCAATAGCGCTTCTTATCGGGAAGTAATACTGTATGCTGTTTAGTGTCGCATCATAGATATCATTGTCCTGCAAGTAATAGAGGCTGACTTCAAGATAGTTCTGCGTAATGCAATTATCAATTGAATACATTTGATCCAAACTCGTGTAAACCCTCGACATCATTTTCTTGACGTTTTTCTCAATGGCAATGACCTGACCGCCTTTTACAGTAACTTTAATGCCGCCCGACTGATCAGAAACCACCGTATCATCCAGTTTATAAGAAAAATTAAAGCGATACTTCGTATAGTCTTCATCGACAGTGACCACACTGTCCAGCTGAACGCCCTGCGGCAGTTCGCCAAATTGTTCCATACCGCCAATGGCAATGGCCAAACTCTGCCGAAAGCCCATTTCATGCGCAAGTGAGCTGTTGAACTTCTGATTCATAATGATTTCACCGTTTTGTGAAACCGTCAGTGCTTTATCCCCATAACCATACATCAGTACAATTGATCCGTTCACATCTTCCAGCCGCTTGACAAAATCCAGCCGATTTCCAAACACCTCATTGGCAATTGCCGACACGGAGGCATCAAAAGCCTCTTCGTCGGTGGATACTTCATTCGCAATTCGGACACCTTGTGTCAAATGGGTATATTGATACGGCAAGAGTTCGTAATTATAGCGCGTCGGGCTGTCGGGGACAGTGCTCATCAGGCTAAAACGGTCACTAATTTTTCGATATTCGACAAAACCGTTTGTCATAATCGTATCCACCAACTCGGAAACGCCATTTTCTTCATCTGCACTGCTTCTCGTCACACGATAATAAGCCTCTTCGTCTCGATCGTACACGAAAAGGCTATTTGGCAAATCACTGCGCACCAGAATTTCATAAGGCACCCACTCACTGACAGCTGAAGGTACTTCAATTTCACTGTCGTACAGCGGCAGCCATTCTGAACAGCTTAAATCCACGGTAAAGCGAAGCAAGATGCTCTTGTCGGTGAAGGCCTCAATGTAATCAGACATTGTAATGACCTCAACGCCTTCATAGTTTACAAGACCATCTGTTACAATTGGTTTCAGTACATCCCAGATCTTTTGCTGCGTCTCCGTATCATATACCTTTGTATATGATAGACCCCCAAAGCTAACATAATAACTTTGGGGGCTGATATATTTTGCAACATTGACAGACGACGTCTCGACAACATTAACGGTTTCGAGCACGTGTGTCTGACCATCTAAAAGAACCAGTCGACTGAGTACCACTGCCGCGATCACTAAACTCACCAGCATTATGGACTTAATCGTTTCTTTTAACGATGTCATCTGACGTATCCCTCTTAATTTTTCGCTTTATCTTCTACCGATATCGGATCGGTAATCATTGCATTAATGGCTTTATCTCTTGAAAGCACTTGGAAATCAAGCTCTTTAATGACCACTTTTGATGCATCAAAAATGCGAATGCGGTAATCGCCTTCATCCAGTGCACCGACGTCTTTTAAATAACTTGGCGAATTAATTGTATCCTTTAGGCAAACCACTTCAAACAGTTTTAAATATTTTCGCTGAATTTCTGAAAAAACACTTTTTTCAGCCTCAAGCGTGCTCAAATTCTGACGATATGCCTGATAGGCTTCTTTAACTTCAGCAGATACTTCGGCAGTATCCATATCATAGCCATCGACAGCGTTAAATCGGTATTTGCTGACGGCAGCGTTAATTTTAGTATTAAGCGTATTCATGATTTCGAGTTGCTGAAAATACTGATTGATGATTTGTGTTTCAGCAGTATATTTGTCATCGGTCTGAACATATTCTTCTTCAGTCAGTCCCGCTGTCGAGAGCCATTCCATTGCGGCGCCAGACGATAGTTTTACGACCGGCACATGCAGTCCTTCACCGAGATCATCGGCAAACGGCAGTGTATCTTCCAGTTTCACCAATGAAATCGTCAGTGGATTGTCCATTAATTTTGAAAAGAAATCGGCGTCAATAATGTTAATGGTAATAAATAAATCTTTGTCGTTGAACACATGATCTGTTACAGGTTCCGCAATAAGAATTTCATCAGGCGTCAATACCGAAGTATCTGCGCCGCTGTCAACATCCGCCAAACTGATGGATGCCGCAAGCATGATGACCCCTGTCAATATAAAAAACAAACACTTCTTCAACAACATTGAACGCCTCCGGATACACGAATAATTTTACACTATTTCATTATACGGCATGATTGTTACAATCGCGTTACAGCAGATTTAAAATGACATTACACTTGTTGCAATCAGCAGGTTCAGCACGGATTTCTTCACGACTAAACAGCGTCCGATTCGCTGTTTGCAACCCCTTGGGTATAGGGGAGATTTATGGTGACGATGGTGCCGTGTCCATAAACGGATTGAATGCCGATTGTCCCACCGTGCGCTTCCGCAATTTCCTTGGCAATGGAAAGACCAAGCCCCGTCCCACCCAGCATTCTGGAACGCGCCTTATCCACCCTGTAAAAGCGCTCAAAAATACGACTCATATCTTCGTCCGGAATGCCGATGCCGTTATCCTTGATGACGATATCAAACATTCTGTCATAAGACTTGAGGTCAATTTCAATAATCCCCTCTTCGCCTGAATATTTAATGGCATTTGAAAGAATGTTTAAAACGAGCTGTTCAATTTTATCATAGTCTATTTCAGCTGAAATCGGTTCATCGACCAATCGCTTGACAATGGCCTGACGTTTTTGGTCAGCTGTTGCCTTAACCTTGAGAATACAGTTTGAAATCAGTCTGTTCATATTGTGCGGTGCATATTTCAACTTGACAGACGCTGAATCAAAACTCGTCAGTTCAAGCAGATCGCGTACCAAACGCGACATGCGGTCTGCTTCTGAGTTAATGACCTCTAAAAATGTCTTCTCGGTTTCCGGATCATCCACCACCATGCCCTCTAAAATGGTCTCTGTATAGCTCTTAATGCTCGTCAGCGGCGTTTTTAATTCATGCGAAACATTCGCCACAAACTCCCGTCGCATATTTTCGAGGCGTTCTTCCTCTGTAATGTCCGTTAAGACGAAGACGGCGCCTGCCTTCTGCAGCGAATCGTCTAAGTAAGGTGCAAAATTCACCTTCAGTATCTTATCCCTGTAAGTAATGTTCTTCGTTCCAATATCCTCTGAGAGCCGTCCTGAGCTGTAAACCGACAACAGATCACCAACGATATCCTCATTTTCAATAGCTTCAACACCAAACAGCGCCAGCGCCTTAGGATTATTGTGAATAATCTCGCCCTCGGCGTTAATGGCTACGAGGCCATCTTCCATGTATTCAATAATGGCTTCGAGTTTGCTCTTCTCACTGGAGATTTCACTGATACTGGCCTTAAGTGCCGCAGACAGAAAGTTGAACGTCTTCGACAATTCGCCAATTTCATCCTCCGAACGCACTTCAACCATTTGACTGAAATCGCCTTCTGCGAGTTTTGAAGCTTTTGCCGTTATTTCATTAATCGGATCTGTGATGCTCTTTGAAAGAAAATAGCTGATGACAATCGTCACGCACAGTGATGTCAGAATCGCTTGGAGAATGATCCGCCGTGTCGTACTCAAACTGCTATAGATGTCTTTCAAGTCATACCGCAAGTAGATAATGCCGCGGAGCTGGTCATCACCAATAATCGGATACACTTTATCCTTTGTCCGAACCGTATCGCTAATCTGGATATTTTTCTCCATCACATTGCCAAGCAATCCCTCGACAACCAGCGCATCACTCAGTATATCCGAGACGGCTCGCCCGCCGACTTCCGCACTGGAAGCAACAATTTGCTGCGTTGACTGATCGATAACGTAAATTTCTTCTCTGAGGCCAATATCGGCATGGTTGTCAATGGATGCTTGAATCACGTTCTTATTGGCAATCAAATCACCGTCCTGAATTTTAGCCAGTTCCGTCAACATGATCTGCGCAATATCGTCCAGACGCTCCGAGGCGACATTGAGATTATAATCTTCAAATGAACGAATAATAAAAACGCCCGCAATAATCATGGCAATAAAAATCAGTAGAAAGTATATCATTGTAAATCTCGAACGAATACTCTTAAACATAGGTCCCTCAATGAATGTTTCAAAGCCATTCACACTTCTATAAACACAAGACAGCTAAAAACGCATGGCAAATATCGGCAAATACTGCATAACGGGAAAACAAAAAGCGCTGACCTCGCAGCGCTCTATGCCAATGCGTTATAAAGCGTCCTATCAGTTCTTTTTAAAATAATAGCCGACGCCGCGTTTTGTCATGATATATGCCGGATTGCTGGAATCGCTCTCGATCTTTTCACGCAAGCGTCTAACCGTGACGTCTACCGTTCTGATATCGCCAAAGTATTCATATCCCCAAACATCCTTCAAAAGCTGTTCGCGCGTGAAAATCTGGTTGGATTGCGTTGCTAAAAATTTAAGGAGTTCAAATTCTCGCAGCGTCAGTTCGATAACTTCCTCTTCGCATTTTACCTCGTATCGGTCAAGGTCGATGGAAAGATTGCCCGTAACAATTGTGTTATTGTCGCCCACACCGAGATCCGTCAGCTCAACGCGCCTCAAATTGGCTTTTACCCTTGCGATAAGCTCTCGCATGCCAAATGGCTTGGTAATATAATCGTCTGCGCCTAATTCAAATCCCAAGACTTTGTCAACTTCTTCTTCTTTTGCCGTCAGCATAATAATCGGCATGTTGAAGCTCTCACGAATGCGCTTGCACACTTGAAAACCATCTAGCTTTGGCAGCATGACATCCAGCAGCACTAAATCGGGCTGAAACTGATAGACGCGCTTTAACGCCTCATCGCCGTCAAAAGCCGTGTCAATCTCATAGCCTTCCTTGCTTAAATTAAACTTTATAATATCTGAAATCGGTTTTTCATCGTCGACAACAAGAATCTTCTTATTCATTCGAAACCTCCTCATACTCGGTTACTCTTTTAACATTATATCCTATTCTTTATCGAGAGAAAAGCTATCATTTTCAGAACATGCTTTCAGCGCATCACATCCCACAGCCGCGCGGACCCTCTTTTGATTTTTGTGCTAAAGGCGTCATTTCGCCACACATGGCCGCCGATGCATTCGCCTTCCCGATAAAAAATAAAGTGCACTCCCAAATCAGAAGTGCACTTAATGATCATGATTAAAATGAAACATAGTTTCTTGGGTTAACCGGTGTGCCGTTTACCCTGACTTCAAAATGCAAATGCGGCCCAGTGCTGCGCCCTGTGTTACCACTTCTCGCAATAACCTGTCCCTGATAGACTTTGTCGCCCTTGCTGACCAGCAGTTTGCTACAATGGCCATAGACCGTTGTAATATTGCCGCCGTGATCGATCATAACATAATAGCCGTAAGAAGAACTATAGCCTGCAAACGTAACGACGCCGCCGTCTGCCGCTTTGACATCAGAACCAACCGGCAGGCCTATATCAATGCCTTCATGACGTGCGCCCCATCGCCATCCGAACTCAGATGTAACTGAACCACGTGATGCAGGTCTGACGAGTGTTCCCGTCCCCATGCGTGGAGGCGGTTCCTTCGTACCTTTGTAAACGACTTTCGTCGTCGGTTCTGAAAGTACGGTTTCTTCTAAGACAGTACGTCCGATTTCCCGGCCGTTTTGCTTTGTAACATTTGCAACAACTTCTCGCTCGCCCTCAATACCTTTGACTTTGACTTTCGTCTCATCGCGATAAAGTGACGACGTATCTTCATAAGTAACTTCAAATGGGATGCTGTCAATGTATTCAGCGCGTTCAACTGTGCAAACACTGATCATTGGCTTCGGCACGACCAAACTAATCTCTTGGCCAATTTGGAGCGCTTCAGGCTTGACATTCGGATTCGCAACTTCCAAATCTGATGGCTGAATACCATAATAAGCGGCAATAACCCAATAGTTCTCACCTTTTTGTACAATGTGCGTACGCTCTTCTTTAGTGCCTTTTACAATATAAGCGAGCATTGATTCAACATCGTCATAGCCTTCAAAAGCCGTTAACGGTACAAAACCGTGCAGGACTTTGACATCTTCGCTATAATACCAATCCAGTATTTCTGATGTCTCCCCTTCTCCAACTGCTGTATACATTGAAACCAGCTGATCTAAAACATCATCACATTCTGATTCCGATTTAAAACTTGCAAGTACTTTGTCATTGACGACAATTTCATAAGCTCTGACAGCTGCAAAACTGATATCTTGTATCACCGGCAGCGTTTTAAGCGGTTCCAGTGCCGTGTCTGAAGCTTTGGCATCTGCCACGGAAATCATGTGCGCTTCAGACATCTCATCAGATGTCACATCCACCGGTTTGAAGCTTGAAAGCGCCTGCACGCCGATTAATGCAACGACCATGACGCCGATGACACCCGAAACAACCACTTTGTGATGATTGAGAAATGAAGCATATTGACTGGTTACCGCTTTAAATTTCTCGCGATCGAACTGCTTTAAAGCTGAAAAATCCAACGCTTTTACACGTGTTTTAAGTCTTTCTATCACAGCCGTTGCAGAAGGTTTTGCACTTCTGTTAAACGCTTTATTGGATGACTTTCCCGTAACTTTATTTGATGCTTTACTGTTTTTCGACATTTTTTGATGACCTGAAATTTTCGTGATTAAAAGGTAGAACGGATAGAATAACAATGCAATGACCCTTGCAAAGACATCTGTTGCCTTGTCCCATCGCAGTGACTTCGACTTTGCATCCCCTTTTACATATACTTTTTGAGCATTACGCTTATAGACCTTGTTCTGAGTCGATCTATTCTTTCTCCCCATTCTTAGCTCCTTGGTTGCTATTTGCGGTGCTTTCTCTCTCTAAAAATACCATTCTCATTATACCACACGAATCACATCAAGAAAATGAAATTATGTTGACCAATGGGACTTTTCAACGAGTCGCCGCAATTTGTCAGCAAAAACTACTAGATTTAGCGTTACTATTCCTTTTAATCCGCATCATATGCCAATACCCTCCCTCAAAATTTTTTTGAATTTTCTTATGAAAACGGTTTTTATACGACTAAAGTCCCAACTCATATCTGGTTTTTGAAACATTTATGTTAGCTCTTTCTTTTCATCATACATCTGTGTAAAATGATATAATAGAAACAACTTAACGATTTTCCGCTGCATTTTTTAAACAAGGAGTGTATCCCCGTGAGTTTTGCCAATAAAGCACCTCATTTTGATTTAAGCGAACTGCATATCGAACGCCTTTTTATAACGGATTTTATGCCGGTTGCCAGCGGCACCTATGTGAAAGTGTATCTCATGGGGTCGATGTACGCCAATGCCAGCCAAAGAACCTATCACGCTGACAATCGAACGCTTGCCACCGCATTGCAGCTTCCGCTTCAAGATGTCATCGACGCGTGGCATTATTGGGAAAAGCAGGGAATCGTCAAATGTCATCCGCATGAGGACGACTCAGATTTCGACGTTGAATTTTTCTCATTAAGAGCACTATATATAGAAAACAACTTTGTTCCAAAGCAAAAGAAACGTTCAAATACTGCAAGTGCACCTTATTCGCAGACGACTGCCTTTAAAACGCAGCAGGCAGCTTTTGCATCATTGATCCGCGATGTTGAGCAAATCGTCGGCCACCCGCTGAGTCCCAACGAACACCGCGAGCTCTCCGATTTCTATGAGCACTATTATCCCGATGCATCAATTTTGAAACGTGCTTTTTCGTACAATTACAAAGAGCGCAAGAGTTTTGGCTTTAAACGCATTAAAATATTGCTGGAACAATGGCTCAAAGCGGGACTGACATCTCTTGAATCCATTGAGGCGCATATTGAACACACCGGTGCGCGCTACGCCATTTACAAAGAAATTCTGGCAGTGCTCGGCGTGCGGCACCGATTGCCATACCAAACCGAAAGCGATGCCATTGATCGCTGGCTGGATTCATATGCGTTTGAACCGGCCGACCTCATTGAAATCATCAAGTCGCTTTCCAAGCGCACCACCAATGTCAACTTTAATTACCTTGAAGCGCAAATAACGGATCTCAATGGAAAAGGCATCAAAACGGTTTCTGAGCTGCCCACCGCTGCAAAGCAGGCATCTTCACCGAAACGTCGTCATCAGTACACCGTGGAAAAAGACCGCACCTATACCGAAGATGAACTTGAAAGCATGCTGTTAAATAAAAAGTAAGGAGTTCTCATGCTGGATCCAACTGTCTATAAACAAATTCTTGAACAATATGCCGTCCAAAGGGATCATGATAAATACGACCGCAAAATGCGTAAATTGTCGCTTTACGAACGCATGCCGAGGCTTCGGCAAATCGATCTTGAGATGAGTCAAATCGGCGCGGAAATCGCCAAGGCCATCCTTCAAAATCCCGCTCAAACAGAAGTAATGATGATGGAACTCGAACAGACGCTCGCGCAGCTCAAGCGTGAAAAAGCGGCATTGCTGGCATCGCACAACATCCCGGCAGCTTATCTCGAAATTCAGCATCGATGTGAAAAATGCAAAGATACCGGTTTCCTGGAAACAAACGAACGCTGTACCTGCTTTAATCAAAAACTCATTTCTGCCGCTTATCAAATGTCCAATATTGAAAAGCAACTGGAAAGCCAAAACTTTAATCATTTTGACCTTATGCGGTTTTCAGCAGAAATTCTCCCAAAAGAGCGACTGACCCAGCGTGACAATATGAAAAATCTTTTAAGTGAATCAGAACAGTTCGTCACCGCCTTTCCGGAGGTCAACCATTTGTTCTTCTACGGCAGCAGCGGACTCGGCAAGACCTATCTTTGCAACTGCATTGCCAAAGCACTGCTCGACAAGGGGCATTCCGTCATATATCAGACGCCTTTCAGCATTATTGACATCCTTGAACGCAAGCAGTTTACCGATCGCGATAACCTTATGGTCACCATTGCCTATCAGCAGCTCTTTGAAGCAGACTTGCTCATCATTGACGATCTCGGTACAGAAACGGCAAACACCTTTACCATCAGTGAATTTTACAATATTATCAATGCGCGCATTCTCAGTGAAAAGCCCATGATTATTTCGACAAACATCAAACTCTCCGAAATTGCTACTTTTTACAACGATCGCATTGACTCTCGCATTAAAGGCCATTTTAAACTTTTAAAATTTTTTGGTCCCGACATTCGCTGGGAATACAAATAAACAGCATTCGGCAATGACGCTGGTTTTAACACAACATCCTAAATAAGCACACACCTCAGCATCTGATTTGTTCAGATGCTTTTTTGTGACTTTTTTGTAACACACCACTTGACAGTCGATCGCAAGATTTGTATAATTGTATACAATTATATTGTGTACATATGCATGATGAAGCATAAAAATTGACGGAATTAAAATTGGGAGGTATACAATGTACCAAATTACATTAATCCCCGGGGATGGTATTGGCCCTGAGGTAACGGCATCAGCAAAGGCGCTGATCGAAGCTGCTCTGGAAAAACATCAATCGCCAAAGATTGCATGGGATATTCAAAATGCAGGTCAAACGGCTGAAACCATATTGCCGGATGCACTCTTAAACAGTTTGGAAACGAACAAAATTGCATTAAAGGGCCCGATCACCACGCCGATTGGCAAAGGGTTTAAGAGCATCAATGTACAGCTCAGACAAAAATACGGTCTTTACGCCAATGTAAGGCCTGTCAAAAAAATTATTGAAGGGCGATATGATGAAAATATCGACTTTGTTATTTTCAGGGAAAATACAGAGGGACTTTACGCTGGCGTTGAACGCGTCGATTCTCCAGATCGCATCATCGCAGAGAAAATTACCACGCGCCAAGCCTCTGAGCGCATCGGTCGCGCTGCTTTTGACTATGCGCGAAAGCTTGGTCTGAAAAAAGTCACAGTGGTGCATAAAGCCAATATTTTAAAACAGTGCGACGGCCTCTTTCTAGAGAGCGTTACCAAGGTGTCAAAAGATTATCCCGATGTCGATCTTGAAGCTGTCATCGTGGATAATATGGCAATGCAGCTGGTTATGACACCTTCCAAATATCAGGTAATCGTGACAACTAACCTCTACGGCGATATCCTCTCCGATTTGTCAGCAGGTCTGGTTGGCGGTTTAGGACTCGTACCGGGTGCCAATCTCAATGACGACATGGCCGTTTTTGAACCCGTACACGGCAGCGCGCCTGACATCGCAGGCCGAGATTTGGCGAATCCGACGGCATGTATTCTTTCCGGCGTCATGCTCCTCGAACATCTCGGCGAAATCGAGGCAGCACATTCACTTTATCAGGCAGTTGTGGACACACTCAATACACCGTCAAAACGCACAAAGGATCTCGGTGGAACGTTGGGAACGAAGGCTTATACGGAGGCTATTTTAGAATCACTTGAAAGTCTTTAAACAAACACTTTTACAGTCACGTTATCAATACCATACAACACATTGCATTCAATCTCGTTACATTCAATTACAGTTACATTCATAGACGGCATTTGCATTCACTTTGAAATGCTGCGAAATATTTGGGAAAGAGGGTGAATAAATGGATTACTGTGATATCCAGGCAACCAATCAGCAATTGGTGACAATGGCCATGCAGAATAATACGATTTCCAAAGATGACTTTAAGAAATACAATATCAAACACGGGTTACGCAACAGTAACGGCACCGGTGTGCTCGTCGGCATTACCGGTATCTGTAATGTAGAAGGCTATACAATCGAAGATGGTGTCAAGGTGCCTCAGGAAGGACGATTGTATTATCGTGGTATTGATATCTACAGCATCGTCCGTAATTCAGATAGGCGCCCGGGGAAAAGACTATTTGAAGAAACAATGTTTTTACTGCTCTTTGGTCAATTGCCAACCGCTTGCGAACTAGAGAGCTTTAATGCCATGCTGGATGAATACCGAAATCTCCCGCCGGGCTACACGGAAAATATGATTTTAAAAATTCCAAGCCATGACATTATGAATAAGCTCCAGCGCAGCATTCTCGTGCTTTACTCGCACGATGAGCGCCCAGATGATTTAGATATGGAAAATCTCGTCCTTCAATGCATCAAGCTGATCGCCAGAGTGCCAACCATTATATCCTATGGCTTTCAGGCAAAGCGCCACTATTTTGATCATCAGAGTCTTTTCATACACCCGCCTCAAAATAATTTGGGCACGGCAGAAAATATACTCTACATGATAAGAAGCGACAATAAGTACACAGAGACTGAAGCGGCGACGCTCGATCTCGCGCTAGTGCTTCACGCTGATCACGGCGGCGGCAACAACTCGGCATTTGCAACGCACGTCGTCTCATCAAGCGGCACAGATACTTATTCTGCCATCTCAACGGCAGTCGGCTGTCTAAAAGGCCCTAAACACGGTGGTGCCAATATTAGAGTTCGAGAAATGATGCTGGATCTCAATGCAAATGTCAACAATATTGAAGACGAAGCACAGCTCCGCGACTATCTGCAAAAGATCATCAATCGGGAAGCCTATGACCGTTCAGGGCTCATCTACGGCATCGGACATGCCGTCTATACCAAATCAGACCCTAGGAGTGTCGTTCTCAAGGACAAAGCGCGTGAACTCGCGGCAGAAAAGGGAAAGATGAACCTCTTTAATCTGTATGAATCCGTTGAGCGCATCGGCATTGAACTGCTAAAAAAAGCGAAGGGCGAACATCTTGACATCTGTGCCAATGTGGATCTCTATTCAGGACTGGTTTACCAGCTGCTCGATATCCCTCAGGAACTCTACACGCCGCTATTTGCCGTTGCAAGGGTTGCAGGCTGGTGTGCACACCGCATTGAACAAGTCATGAGCGACAACAAGATCATTCGACCCGCTTATGTTTGCGTCAGTCACGAAAAAGAATACATTCCATTGGATAACCGATAATCGTCAATATTCCGATTAATGTAAACGATATAAATAATCATAAAAAAATCCGATATCAACAATGATATCGGATTTTTTATGAAAAACATTTTTATGTTTATAGATATACTTGCATTAGTAAATGCTGCCTCTCACAATGGTTTGGCTGCGCTTTGGTCCAACGGAAACGAGCTTCACAGGAATGCCCGTGAGTTCTTCAATTTTTAAAACATAGTTTTGAGCTGCTGCGGGCAGATCTTCAAATGTCTCGCAGGCAGAAAGATCTTCCGACCATCCCGGCATTTCTTCATACACGGGCTCACACTTGGCGAGTACGTTTAAGCTCGCCGGGAAGTTAAGCATCATTTCACCATTGTACTGGTAGCCCTTGCAGATTTTTACCGTTTCAAAACCCGTTAATACATCCAGTAACATCAGTGCAATGCACGTCATGCCGTTAACGCGTGCTGAATAATTCACCATAACGGTATCAAGCCAGCCACAGCGTCTCGGTCTGCCGGTTACTGTGCCAAATTCTCTGCCGGCAACGCGAATGCGATCGCCGATTTCATTTTCCTGCTCTGTCACAAAGGGCCCTTTGCCGACGCGAGTCGTATAAGCTTTTGTAATGCCCACCACTTCGCCGATAACATTCGGTCCGATGCCTGAACCAATGGTAAATCCACCTGCCGTCGGGTGTGAACTCGTCACATACGGATAGGTGCCGTAATCCAAGTCGAGCAGCGTTCCCTGCGCGCCTTCCAGTAATACTTTTTTGCCTGCTTGCACCGCATCGTGAACGATGACAGATGTATCGTCTACAAACGGCTTAATGCTTTCTGCATAACCTTTATATGTTTCAACAAGTGAATCTGCATCCAGCGGTTCACCGTTATAGATTTTTGTAATGATTTTATTTTTCGCTTCGATCTGGGCTCTGAAAAGCGGTTCGAAAACCTCCGGATCGATAAAATCGCAAATACGAATGCCGCTTCGCTCAACTTTATCCATATAGCACGGCCCAATACCATTCTTCGTGGTACCGATCATTGCCGCGCCTCTGGCCTCTTCAGCCAGCCGGTCAATCTCTCTGTGGTAGGGAAATACCACGTGCGCACGATCAGAAATACGAATAGAATCCGTCGCAACGCCCTTTGCCTTAAGACCTTCAACTTCTGTTAAAAACCCTTGTGGATCAAAGACGACGCCGTTGCCGATGACATTAATCGTGTGTTTGTTCAAAATACCAGATGGAATCAACCTCAGTGCAAATTTGCTGTCTCCGACGACAACGGTATGACCGGCATTGTTGCCGCCCTGTCCTCTCACGACGACATCCGCCTGTTTCGCCAAATAGTCAATCACTTTACCCTTACCTTCGTCACCCCATTGGGCGCCGACGATTACAACTGTTGACATAAAACACCTCTTTTCAATATATTCATTCAAAAATGCATATGCATTTGACAAAGCTGAAAATAATCCATAGTCATACTAACAGATAAGCCCTTCAAAGTCAACACAATTACGAATGTTTATACCGATGTTTTAACAATCATTCGGCTAAAGACGATTAATCAAACGGTCGCCTAACGCTTTTTCAATGGATGGCGTCACATGCCAGAAATTTTTCAAATTCAAGTAACCCTCAACGGCCATCTGAATTTCACTTTCATCCGGTATGCCGTCTTGCTGATACGCACGGATCAGGATATTCTTCGGCGTATGTGTCATATCAATAAATTCCAGCATTTGTACATCATAGCCAACCACTTCAAGTGCCTGCGCCCTAAGCGTATCCGTCACAACAGTGGCGAGTTTATCCTTGACAATCCCATGCTTCAACAGCGGTGCAAGCACATCGCTCTGCATTTGTCCAAACAATTCGTGCTGACAGCAGGGGACGGCGAAAATAACTTTAGCATCCCATGCCACCGCTTTGCCTATGGCGGCATCTGTTGCCGTATCACAGGCATGCAGTGAAACCACCATATCGACTTTGCCCTTATATTGATAGTCTTTAATATCACCGACTTTAAAGGTCAGCCCATCGTATGTGAGTGCCATTGCCACCTCATTGCAAAAGGCGATGACATCTTCCTTTAAATCAAGTCCAATGATGCGAACGCGCTTGCCGCGTATTTTAACCAAGTAGTAATAGAGTGCAAATGTCAAATATGCTTTGCCGCATCCAAAATCAATGAGTGTCAGCACGTCATTTGAACTGCTTTCTAGCTCCTTAACAGCATCTGAAACAAATTCAAGGTATTTATTCAGCTGCCTAAATTTATCATATTTTTTCTTGTATACATTACCTTGATCGTCCATGACGCCTAAATGTACGAGAAAATCAATAGGCTCCCCTTCGTTCAAGATGTATTGTTTTTGACGGTTATGCGTAAAATCCACCTCGGCGGGTTTCATGGTTGCAGCCTGTTTAATCACAGTTGCCTTGCCCTTTTTGCTAATGAGAATTTGATAATTATTTTCGGCAGTGTAGAACATTCCCTGTTTGAACTGATGACCGAGCATCGTCATCAGCCATTCGACAAATGTCTCTTCAGGGATGTTCTCATGGGTAACCTTTTTATCAAAGTAATAGCAGGCGTGGAAATAGTGCGACTCTTTCATGAGAATTGGCTTAACATCAATTTTATAATAGGCGGCTTCAACGTTTCGGCGAACGCTGCTTAACACAACGCGCAAAAGCCCCTCGTTCAAAATTTCCTTTATTTTGGGATTTAAGTGCTCCATATACACCTCCGTTCCAGCTACTATTGTATATGCCCGTGAAAAAATATACAATGGATTCCCAAAGACAAATTTTCATCATCTATCGACCAAGTAGGTGTTATGGCATCGCAACATCACGCAAAGAGGAGGAAAAATATGAATGCATTTTTAGAAACGTCAGAAGGCAACATGCTTATTGAAGCACTGAAAGGCCTTATTGACATCGACAGTACTGAAGGACAGGCGACGGCAGCATACCCTTTTGGCGAAGGCGTTGCCAAGGCGCTTCATTATATGCTGGCACTTGGCAAAAGCTATGGCTTTAAAACAGAAAACATCGATGAATACGCCGGTTATATTGAATTTGGCGATGGTGCAGAAATGCTCGGTATCCTCTGCCATCTCGACGTCGTTCCCGCAGGAGACGGCTGGACTTATCCACCTTTTAAGGGCACTCTCGTCGGGGATCGGCTTTACGGCCGCGGCACACTTGATGACAAGGGCCCGGCAATGGCATGTCTCTTTGCCATGAAACGCCTAAAGGACAGCGGCTATAAACCGTCGAGACGCATCAGACTCATCCTCGGCACAAACGAAGAAAGCGGCAGTAAATGCATGGACTATTATGTCGAACATGCAGAAATACCAACACTCGCCTTTAGCCCTGATGCTGATTTTCCCGTCATACACGGTGAAATGGGCATCTTGTTGTTCGAACTGAAAAAAACATTTTCCGATCGACTCGAAGACGGCGGCGTGCGCCTCCTAAGCGTCAAAGGGGGCACTGCCCCAAATATGGTGCCCGACACTGCAGAGGCGGTCTTAATCGATACCAAACCCGTCATTCCTATTTTGGAAGCCTACAATGAAACAAAAGGCACCAGTCTGTCATATGAACGCACCGGTGAAACGCTTATCATCCGCGCATCAGGCGTCAGCGCCCATGCGAGTACCCCTGAAAAAGGAAAAAACGCCATTGCGGCGCTTCTCGGCTTTTTAGATCTCATTGATCTTGAAATCGGCGATGCTGCCAATTTTGTTCGCTTTTTCAATCGTACGGTTGGCACTGAAACAGATGGCACATCCTTTCATCTAAACCTTAAGGACGCCTACAATCCGCTCGTCTTTAATCTGGGCATGATTGATCTTAACGAAACCGAAGCCAGTGTCACCATCAATATCCGCTATCCCATCACCTTAAAGGAAGCAGATGTCAGACGCGGCATTGATGCAACCCTCTCTAACAGCGGCATTCAAATTGGCAACTGGTTGAACATAGACCCGCTCTTTTATGAAAAAGACCATCCACTGGTGGCAACGCTCATGGACGTCTATCGAGCATTTACAGGTGATTTAAAGGCTGAACCCATTACCATCGGCGGCGGTACCTATGCGCGCAGTGTCCCAAACGCCGTTGCGTTCGGTGCACTCTTTGAAGATAGTGAAGATCTCATGCATCAAAAAGACGAGTACATTTCACTAAATGATCTTTCAAAAATGCTAACCATTTTCGAAAAAGCCATTCGCGCATTAAGTTAAGTGGTTAAACAGCAAATAGCAGCGATGCTTTAATGCATTGATTGTCAAAACAGCCATAAGAAACCATAGACGCTAATAACAGCGCCCAACACAACCGTTGTGGCGCTTTTTTGCATCAGAGAGAGAAGAGCCGCAGCCGCTACGCCCACCAGTGAAGCTTCAGCGGTGCCGCAGGCAGACAGCACATCCGGAAAAATAAGCACGCTGAGCATCGCATAGGGGATATTATTAAAAAAACGGCGCCAAAAGGCATTTGGCTTTAAATCTTTAAACCAGACCATCGACGCAATCCTCGGCAAAAACGTCACACATGACATGCCGAGAATCACAGCCATCATTTGTCGCACGACGCGTCCCCCTCTCTTTCAAATTCACCGTCCAAATGCGTCTCCTTAATCAATAAAGTTCCCAGCAGCGCCGATCCAACGGTCGCAATAATAATGCGCCATCCCGTCGGCACGTGATAGGATGCTAAAGCATAGGAGAACACACCGGCACCAATGCACAATAATGCCATTTTCTTTTCTCTTTTAACCGTTGGAATCAATAAACTGATAAACAGCGCATAGATGGTAATGCCCAGACTTGCCGATAAAATAGGCGATAACTGACTGGGCGCAAATGTTCCGATGACAGTGCCACTAATCCACGCCATGTAGAGTGAGAACTCAAAACCAACCATATGCCAGAAATCAGGCATTGTCTCCCTGCTCGATAAATAGACAAAAGCTTCATCTGTGAGAAAGTACCCTAAAAGGGCACGATGGCGGGACTTATAATCAGGCGACAGTCGTTGCGTCATCGTCGTACCCATTAAAAAATGGCGAATGTTGACGATAAAAATCGTCAGCACGATCTGTACAGGCGATGTTCCCATGGCCATCATCTGGATTCCCACAAACTGGCTGCTGCCGGCATAGACCAGCAGCGACATCAAGATTGGCACCGCAACCGGAAAACCATACGCCTTTGCGAGAATACCAAATGTTACGGAAACAGGCAGGTAGCCAAATGCCAACGGCAAGCCTTCCCTTATGCCAGCTGCTGCTGTTTTAAAAGGTATTTTGAATTTTAATTTTGATGGTTCTTCACCATTCTTCAATCGTATAGCCTCCCAATCCCCGTTTGTTTTCATGGCTCAGCCATTCGATCACCACACCATTTTTATCCACTTATTATCTCTCGCCATCTACTTTTATTCATCCCCATTGATATAATGTCATAAGGTACTATATCCTACACGTCCTACGAAAATCATCAAATCAAATACATCCCGTCAAATGCGTTATATTAAATGCATTATACGTTATATGATACAAACGTGCAATATGATTTAACGAATTGCTTTAGCATGCACCCAATCATATTCCATGACAAATTTTTAGCTAGAATCTACTCATACAGCATAATCATCAAAATCATCAAAATCTTCAAAAACGAACAAGAGACAGGGGGCCACGGAATCCCTGTCTCGGCAATTGTACAATTTTCATCATTTACGGTCATTTTACTTGACGCACTTTCATCCGTAATCAGATGCGGAAACGGCATCTTTCAAAGGACGGGCATGCAGCAGATTGTGGTGAAAAGGCAACTTGAAGCTATATTGTAATCGCCTCAGATAATGCTTCGGAGATAATCTCTAAAATCTTCTGAAAGCGCTTCTGATCTCAGTGCATATTCAACCGTTGCCTTGAGGTAGCCCAGCTTGTCACCCGTATCATAGCGCTTGCCGTCAAATTCATAGGCATAGAGTTCTTTATGCTTGCCGAGGTGGATCAGCGCATCCGTCAATTGAATTTCATTGCCCTTACCGGGTTTTGTCTTCTCAATCATTTCGAAAATATCCGGCGTTAAAATATAACGCCCTAAAATCGCAATATTGGACGGCGCTTCTTCGACACTTGGCTTTTCCACCATGTCCTTTATTTCATAGAGTTTGTCTTCGACTTTAACGCCGTCGACAATCCCGTATTTATTCACTTGATCGCGCGCAACACCCTGCACGCCAATAATTGTGCTTTCATATGTCTCATAGACGTCCATAAGCTGTTTAATACAAGGCGTCTGCGAATAGACGATATCATCGCCCAGCAGCAGTGCAAACGGTTCGTCGCCGACAAAGCTCTTTGCACAGTAGACGGCATGCCCCAGTCCCTTCGCTTCTTTCTGTCTTACGAAAAAGATATTTGCCATGTTGGCAATGCGCTCAGTGAGTTCATAAAGCGCTTCCTTTTGCTGTTCTTTTAAAAAGACTTCCAGTTCAGGTGATTTATCAAAATAATTCACAATTTCTTCTTTGTTGCGGCCAATGATGATGAGAATATCTTCAATTCCTGCATCAATGAGTTCTTCCACATTGTAGTGAATAGCAGGTCGATCGACGATGGTCAGCATTTCCTTTGGCATTGACTTCGTCGCCGGCAAAAAACGCGTGCCAAATCCGGCTGCCGGTATAACGGCCTTTTTAACCTTCATAAATCAGGCTCCTCTCTCCAAAATGATTTTAGTACATCCTCAATGGTGTCGATGTGAACAGTCTTTTGCACCCAATGGTCCGACAGCACCGCTGTATAGTGCCGCTGCATGAACCGCGTATCCATAAGCAGAATGACACCGCGATCTTCATGATCTCTAATCACGCGCCCCGCTCCCTGCATCACTTTGTTAATGCCCGGAAAGCGATAGGCGAAATCGTATCCGTCTGCTTCAAAATACGCCTTTATTAAATTGTTTTCAAACGAAATCATCGGCAGACCGACGCCAACAATCGCAGTACCAATCAGCAATTCGCCTTTTAAATCAATGCCCTCGGAGAAAATACCGCCGAGTACGGCGAAACCAATAAGCGTTTTGACGTCCTCACCATCTGCACGGCCTCTTCGGTGTCCCTCAAAGGTTTGCAAGTAGTCGTTTCTGTCTTCTTCAGACATTTGCCTGCCCTGCACTATTATATCATAAATACCTTCATACGCTTCAACAAAAGCATCCACAATGCGGTCCATATACTGATAAGACGGCATAAAGACCAAATAGTTTCCCGCCTTTGCCGCAGCCATCATATGAACATACTGACAAATCTGTTCGAGTGACTGTTCGCGATCCTTATATTTCACACTGACTTCACGTGCGGTTATAACAAGCCTTTTCGACGGATCAAAAGGCGATGGCAGCCGATAGCACTGAGGTGTTTCAACTGTTGTCAACAGCTTGCGGAAATAATGTATCGGCGACAGCGTTGCAGAAAAAAATACCGTCGCGCGGCTGTTCCCAATAAAGCGCTGAAGCTGTGTTGCCGGATTGATGCAGAAAAGCCTAATCGTCGTACTCGGACGATGCCCATTCACCATGTAGAAGAGAAAGCCTTTATCATAAAGCTCACTAATTCTAAGATATGACAAGATATCAAAATAGAGATCCAGCACCATGTCATAACCTTCAAATGCATGACCGCCGGCAAGCCATTTTTCAATATTCACCGCACGCCTTCTGAGCTGTGTATAAATCTCCGGGATTTCATCATTATCCACATACAGTCCAGTATCGTCACATTTTTTCCGTACTTCTAAAAACATGCGATTGACGCCGTCAAGTTCTTTTTTTAAAAAGCGGTCGCGATCGCCGACAATGCGCTTAACCGCCATGACCTTTTCCTTGCTGAGCGTCGCAGAAAACATCGTCCGCGCCCTGTCAACGAGATTATGCGCTTCATCTACGAGAAACAGATACGATTCGCTGGGCACATCAAAAAAACGCCTTAAATAAACCCTTGGATCAAAGGCATAATTATAATCGCAGACAACGATATCGGCATGTATCGCCAAGTCCAGAGAAAATTCATAGGGGCAGACTTCGTGTCGCCGGGCAACCGCTTCAACTGCTTCTCGCGTATAGTGCATCGCGCTGTTCAGTATTTCCCAAAGCGCGCTGTTGACGCGGTCAAAGTGTCCGTCTGCATAAGGACATTTTTCCGGATAACACGTCGCCTGATCCATAAAGCATATTTTATCTTTTGCCGTCAGCGTTATCTGGCGAATCGCCAATCCACGCGTATACAAAAGACTGACGGTATCTTCTGCGACGCCTTTTGTAATCGCCTTTGCCGACAAATAAAAAATTTTGTCCGTCATCGACTCATTTAAACTCTTAATTGCAGGAAACAGTGTTGAAACCGTCTTCCCAATTCCCGTCGGCGCTTCGACGAACGCAACCTGTTCGCGCTTAATCGCCTGATAAACGGCAACGGCCATCTCTCGCTGACCTCTGCGATATTCCGGAAATGGAAAAACCATTGATTCTATGGATGCATTGCGCCGTTTTTGCCAGCGATGTTTCATCGCCACCCATTTTTCAAATTTCCGAATGGTGTCAAAATGAAATGCTTCCAGTTCTTCAAAGGTGCAGTCTCTTCGAATGCGTTTGATTTCCTGACTTTCAAAATTGGCATAGGTTAGCTGAATCGTCATCTGAGGTAAACTGTTTTGCATTGCAAACATAAAAGCGTAATATTTTGCCTGCGCCCAGTGAACCGGATATGTATCTGCATCAATGGTTTCAAGATCTCGTGAAACCCCTTTGATTTCGTCAATTGTATAGCCCTCAGCGGTTTCCAGAATACCATCTGCACGCCCGCCGATCTTTAGCGTTATGGTCTCACCGCTCTCAGAATCTTCAAAGCTGTGTACGTGCTGAAGCGTCACCTCAGGCAGATAATCGCCACCCTGAGATTTCTGTATCATTTGATGGATCTTCATGCCATCCACCATTTTTGATTTACCTTGGAAACGAAGGTCCAAGCTGCCGGACCGATACACAAATTCCACTAAATTTCTGACGGAAACACTTTGCTCGTACATCAGATCCCCCAGTTGCGTGATGAATTAGCCGCGCATTTACCGGCTACGCCTATTTTATCAAAAAGTGAAAAGAGAAGCCACCCGTGGCGACTTCTCAATCGTATCCGCAAAAGCCGCGCACTTTGCGTCCGGCTGGGTACATACGCCGGACTGTAGACGGTGCAAACACCCAATGCTATTGATTATACGATAAATATTTTCGTTCTTTGCTGAGAACCGTCCTGGAATAATCAGTTGAATACGTTTGATTCAGCGCAAAGTACTTTTCCAGGTTATACGGGCCGCGATTGTATTCCGATAAGATTTTCTCCATGTTTGCGCCGTTTGAGCTCATCAGGACATCTAAATACTTAATGCCCAGCGCCAAATTGTAATCGGGTTCAAAAATGCGCGCCGGATCGTAAGAGAGCCCCAATTCCTCGCCATAGGCCGTTGCAAGCCACGCTTCCGTTTTCGGGATAATCTGCATATAGCCTCTGTCTTCATGCGTGCCCACGAGGTCCGCAGTAAAGTTGCTCTCGAGGTCAATAATGGACAAGACCAGCGAATACGGAATATCAAATTGATCTGCATACTTCACCAGTGATGTTGCCGCCGCCAGATCCAGCGGCGTGTTTTCGGCAATTTCATTTGCCTTGGACAATTGATCCATTTCAATGCTGTCAAAGTCGATGACACGATCGAGCGCTTGGTATTTTAAAACAATATCCTGTTGTGATTCCAAGGTTTCAGTTGCGGCGTTCAGCTGCGTTTGCATAGCCGCCATCAATTCGCTTTGGGCTTCCATTTTTTCTGTAAGTGTTGAAATTTCATCCGTATAAACTTCAATTTTTTCTGATGCCTTTAAATGCGCTGAATACAGCACACCCAAACCAATTAATACAACAATAAAGGCACCATAAAAAAACTTATGGTTCAACTTCATAATATCTACCTTCCTCTGAAATTTAGATTTGATTCATCTTTTGATGATATCGATCTGAAAAACAGTATCGATGCACACCATTTCGGCGGGTTATCCAGAAATCGTGAGACTCAAATCTTCTTTTTTAAAATGATAAAAACATAGCGAAGCGCTATGCTTTTTAAGTCTTTCAAATTATAACACATCATTAAAAGGTGTCAATTACAAAAATTTAACTTATGTTGTTATCTCCCAAATGGCGCATGCATTTTACATATTCTGTATACCCTAGAAGCATTGAAAAAACTATGATTATCTGCATATATGAATAGTGTATTCATAATTCATTGTGAAATTTACACAATGTAGTTTACATATTTATCCATTTCAAAGTAAAAAACCACACCACTTTCAGTATTTGCAACGCCGTATTTGCATTGGTGCTGCTCTAAAATCTCCTTTGTAATCGCGAGACCAAGGCCGCTGCCGCTGCCCGATTTCGTTCGCGATTCATCTGCTCTAAAAAATTTGACCCATACTTTTTCAAGATACGCTTCAGGGATCGGCGCACAGTGATTGTAAATCTCAAAACGAATGCGGCGTTCGATAACCGTCGTCACCAGCGTTACTTCTGTTCCCGCATCACCGTATTGAATAGCATTGGCAATAAAGTTCTGCACCGCTCTTGACAATTTACGGTAATCACCGTAAACGAGATCATAGGAAGCCCCTTGAAAGACGAGCTCAATTTGTTTTTTCGAAGCGAGTTTTTGGCTTTTTTCAATAAGCCCTTCCACCATGGTATTAAAGTGAAATTCTTCAATATCCAGTGTGTACGCACCTGTTTGAAGCTTTGACAGTTCCAGCATATCGTTGACCAAAGCTTCCAGCGTTTCGACTTCATCGAGGATGATTCCCGCATAGTAGGATAAGTCCTCCTCCAGCACGCCATCTTCCAAGCCCTCTGTAAATGCCCTGATAACGCCGAGCGGCGTTTTAAAATCGTGCGAGACATTGCGGATAAACTCTTTGCGCATATGCTCTACTTCACGGTCTTTTGCCATGTCTTCTACGAGTTTTTCATTGGCTTCACTTAACGCCTTTAGCGAATTTTCAAGGTTATAGGAAAGGTGGTTTAGGCTCTTTGAAAGCCTGCCGATCTCATCATTGTGCTTTATCTCAAGATATTCTGTGAAGTCTAATTGAACGAGTTTCTCCGCTTTGCGCTCAATGTCGTAAAGTGGATTTGAAATACTGAAGATGAGAAAAAACATCATCACGGCACCAACGATGAAAACACCTGTAATCAGTGCCGGATAAAATGATTTCAGTGCCGTCGTCGCTTCAATAATAGGCTGCTGATCCGTCATAAAAAAAATGGACTTTACCGTGGCGTCGCCGACATTAAAAACCTTGACGATGTATTCACGCCCCGTTTCATAATCCGAAAAGATAAAGCTGTTATCTGTAATGTTCAAATCGCCTTGGTTAAAGTAATACTTGTCTACCGCAGTGGCAAGACTGTTCTTTCCGGCGCCGTAAATCAAATCGTCCTCGTCTGGAATGCGCAGGCTGAGCACTGTGCCGGAGATATGATCCAAGCTCAATTTTCCGCGAACTTTTGGATCAATGCCGTCGAAAACCATCACACCATTAATTTTCATCTGCATCAATGAAATATTGCTGAGGCCATCGCCCCAGAGATAGCCATAGACATCAATCTCATCGCCGCGGTTAACGGACAGAGACAGGTAGTCTTCCGCTGTAAACACTTCATTGAGCTCGACTTCATAAACCTGACCCTTTGTGTCCATCACAAAAATCTTATACTTTTGTTCGTTGATGATTCCATAATGATAGTCTACCAGTGCGACTTTGACATTGTTTTTATTCTCAAAATACTGCACGTTTTGATCGAGCAGCGTCTGATTCCACTTTGCCTCATCGTAGAGCTTTTCAAATGATTCATATTGTGCATCAATATCTTTGATTTTTAAATCAAAGTAGTAGGTTTCAAAGCTCCGCAGTTGAATGACAAAGGCAATGGTGACAAAGACGACAAATATAAATGTCGTCACCACAAACAGACGGATAACCACACTGGATGATCTCATTATTTCACCTCATACATATATCCGACGCGTACAATCGTCTTAATATGATCGCTGCTGTACGTCAACTTTTTCCTGATTTTTTTAATATGTGTATCCACCGTGCGATAATCGCCATAATAATCGTATCCCCAAATTTGATCCAAAATGTGCGCACGGGTCATAACGTTGTTTTTATTCTGTACCAGCAGTGACAGCAGCTCAAATTCTTTAGGGCTGAGCAGCACCTCATCTTCACCATCCGTAACGGTGTACTTGGATCGATTAATCGAGAGCTGCCCCGATTTTATAATTTGATTCGTTTCAGTGCCTGCCGCAACGCGTTTCAGTAAAGCGTTAACACGGGCGACGATCACTTTTGGACTAAAGGGCTTTGTCACATATTCATCGGCACCGATTTCAAGTCCCTTGATTTTATCTTCATCGTCGTCACGGGCTGTGAGCATGATAATCAGCGCATCAGAAATACTGCGGATCTGCTTTGTCGCCTCAAAACCATCCATTTTCGGCATCATAATATCCATTAGGATAACGTCGATGTCATTGCTCTCCACAATTTTTAATGCCTCAAAACCATCGGATGCCTCAAAGACACCAAAGCCTTGTGCCATAAAGTATTTGCCCAATATTTCCCGAAGTCTTTTTTCATCTTCTGCAATCAGAATGTTTTGCATATTGCTTCACCTCTGTCAATGGTTTCGCTTATAGTATTCGCGTTCGTAGACCGTTATCAGTTCATAGAGATCAGCCGTCCGGACAGTACTCTGCACCCATTCTGCATCTTCCGATGTATAATGTGCCTGAATTGCAGAGAGCCCTTCATCAATGCGTATTTTCAACTGTTCATCCATATAGTCTGAAACAACGGTTTGAATAGCTTCTGTCAGTGCCGCATCGTCCATATCTGCAGATACATACGCTTTCACCTGCGCATAAATGGCATCATGATGTGCCACGACGTCAAACACGCGCATTTCCTCTTGAATCGTATCTCGGAACGCTGTCAGTGCATCTTCTTCAATGGGAACAGCGGCTTCTTCCTGCGTTTCTTCTGTTTCGAGAACATGCGTCGAAACAGCCGCTTCTTCCTTGGCACAGCCTGCCAGCATTAATGTGCCAATCATCACCATCAAGATCAAGCCAAATAATAAAAAGTGCCTACGTTCTAAGTTCATGCTTTAGGTCCCTTCTTCTGCTTTTGATACGCCTGCATTCTTAAAATTTGCATTGCATTGACCTGTGTCCCGCGCTGAGGTTCCGCAGTACGCGGATGTAAATCATCAGACGGCATTTCATCTTCATCCAAAATATCGGCTTTGATGACATTGGACGGTCGATCACCTTTCTCCGGTTCCTCTGGTTTTTGAAGTTCATTGATGAGCACGCCAATGGTATCGCTTACTTGGCTCATCTTGGCAATTCTGTATTTACGCTTAATGCGCTCAATATCATTCCCTGAAAAACCTAAAATAATATTGGCTTCTTTAAAACTGATTTTCTCATCGATAATCTCAATTACCTGGTCAACAAGTCGATTCTTTGCTTCTTTGACACTGACAAAAGGTTTTTCAGGTGGTTTCTCATCGCCCAGCAGATAGGCTCTAAGCTTGGCACGCCGCTCTTCCTCAGCTTCACCAACGGGTTTGACAGTCTCTGACGCCGCCTCTGATGCCTCATCTGACGCCAATTCCGCTTCTGCCATGCCGTCTATAAAAAAACCCTCCCTAAAATGATCGGTTGGCTCTAAAAAAATTTGTGCTGTCTGCTCGACTGCATCGCCGGAAACAACATTGCCACTGTAATCATTAAGTGTTTTTTTAACTTTTTCATAGGTTGATGAAGGCGCCATTGCTTCCAGTACATCTGAAACAGCTTCTGCCTCACTGGCCAGATAACCTTTTTGCTGAAGGGATTCAAAGGCGCGCTTCGCCGTTACTGCCGTGCACCCCATATATCGCGCCAGTTCTTCAGAGCTCAGTTCAACCTCTTCTTCCTGTGCCATAAGCACGAGCAGGCACATTTTTTCGTAAATGTCCATTTGTTCATTTTCAAATATCTCACGTTTAATTTGTGACCACATTGCGCCTCCAATAAGCCGGCGGCACTTACCGCCTTCATTTCCTCTATGCCTTCATCGTCTCAATGCCTTCATCGTCTCAATGTTTTCATTCCCTCTATGCCTGCGCTTTCTTTACGATGAGGTAAAGATCACTTTTTCGTTGTTAAACAAGTTTCTAATCCAAAGCACCAGAACCGTCCACGTAACAGCTGCATTTGCAAATGCCACAAAGAATTTAACCGGTGTAATCTGATACATAAAAATTTCTTTTAACCCGACAATTTGACCATAGATCGGTATCGCATATTTCCAGATCGGCTCGGCATTAAAAGCATACATGTTTAAAAATGATACCACCATAATAAACATGTACACCGGCGTCATATAAGTTCCTGCCTCTTTGACATTCTTTGACAGCGCACTGAGCAAACTGATAATGCCAACATAGATGCCAACCAGCATAATGACCAGACCAATGAGGTAGACGATGTCCAGTGCGCTATAGCCCAGTGAAACACCAATATCCAATTCATTCGGCATGAAAAGCATCAATATGCCAAGTGTCAGCAGCATGCCCGCAATTGACGAAAGAGCAGACAGCGTTGCAATAATGCCGTGGCTAATCATTTTTCCAATGGCAATGGCTTCTCTTTTAACAGGGGTTACCAGCAGCGTTGCCAGCGTTCCGCGTTCTTTTTCACCTGCTATTGAGTCCATAACGACACTCATGGCACCGGCAAATAGAAAGATGGAAATCAGCATCGGAATAATGGTGCTCAAGATTTTACCGGACGCTTTATCCTCGTTAACGGTTTCAGCAGTTTCACTTAGGTCTTCAACTTTAAATGCCATAATGGCATTGGGATTCTCAAATCGTGCTGTTAAAATTTCATTTCGATAGGCATCGAGCACATCATTCACAAAGTGATGAAAGGATGCTTCTGAGTAATCCTCACCATAATTGTAGTAGGTGTACACAGATGCCGATTCGACAGATTCAATGCGAGTGTCAAAATCATCACTAAAACGCGCAAACATATCCAGCGAGCCGCCCTTGATAGAGGGCGCATATGTATCAACCGTTTCTCCTGAGACATATGTCAGCTCAACGCCTTCTGTCAAATCAGGATTTTGTGTTAAAAATACCTTAAAGCTTTCAGGTGCATCGCTGATGACATATGTCGATACGTGTGCCTCAACATCTTTTATAAAATTCATAGAAAGATACCCCATGACTGAATAAATGATGCCAATGCTTAGTGCCGGTACTAAAAACAGCGTTATGACTATTCTTCGATCCGTGAAAATGCGCTTTAATTCTCTTGCTATAATACTTTTCAGTGCTTGACTCACGAGACACCTCCATTTTGTGCTTGATAGATTTCAAAAAAAGCATCGTCGAGATCTTTTTGCCCTGTTTGTTCCAGCAGTGACGCAACCGTGCCGGATGCTGCCAGGGAACCGTTTAGAATAACGGCTATCTCATCACAGAGTTTTTCAGCAACCGTCATAATATGCGTTGAAATAATGATGGTTTTACCTTGATCCCGAAGCATTTTTAAGTAATCTGTCACTTTCCTAGCCGTAATGATGTCGAGGCCGTTGGTTGGTTCATCGAATATAATAACCGGCGGATCGTGTATAAGGCTTACTGCAATGGCGACTTTTTGCATCATCCCCTGCGAAAGCTCACCAATTTTTTTATCTTTAAAAGGTGTGATATCGAAATAATCAAACAGCGCACAGGCTCTTTCTTCTGTCACCGCTTTGGGCACGCGATGCAAGTCTGCAAAAAAGCGAAGCGTGTCCAATGGTGTAAAGTGTTTATCAAGCTTAAGGTCATTCGTTAAAAATGCAATGGAGGCCCTGACTTTTTCAGGTGCTTCTTCTGCATCAATCCCCATGACGCGCACTGTGCCATCTGTTGGTTTTAACAGGGTTGAAATACATCGGAGTGTTGTCGTCTTCCCGGCGCCGTTTGGCCCTAGCAAGCCAAAAATAGTGCCGGGCCTTACCGTAAACGAAAGATCGTTGACCGCAATTTTCACTTTTTGCCGCGCATGTCGATCAGCAATCATCGCAAGCTGTTTTTTACTGAGTTTATACGATTTTTTTAATTTGCTGACTTCAATCATGTATGCCTCCTCAATATGCTAATATTATAACCCATTCTTTCAGAAATGATAAATGAGAAAATAATATCATTTCCTTAAATGAATTGATATTAAGTTTTTATGATAAAAAAACCGGCATTTCATTACACGGTTGAACAGGTCTACCATGTATCTGGAAATGCCGGTATTTCTTTATCAGACCACTGCTTCTATTGATAAAAAGTCCTCTTTATGCTTCAACTGTAATGCGCTGGTATATTTTTTTGCCCTTTCGGATCATAAGGCTGCCATCCGTTAAATCCTCCGGTGTTAAGATCCTTGCAAAATCGGACACGGTTACATCGTTGACAGCGACGCCATTTTGCTGAATCAGGCGTTTGCCCTCGCCCTTTGATTTAATCAAGCCAATATCCATCATGGCATCCAAAAGCGGCAAACCAGCTTCAATCGCTGAGAGCGGCACCATTGTCGTCGGTATGTTTTCACTGTCGCCGCCGCCTGCAAAAAGTGCTTTCGCAGCATCAAGCGCTTTTTGTGCTTCCGCTTCACCATGAACGATCTTCGTAAATTCAAAGGCCAAAACCTCTTTCGCATGGTTGATCTCAGATCCTTCTAAGGCACTTAAGCGCTTCACTTCATCCATTGGCAGGAATGTCAAAAGGCGCAGGCAGTTTTCGACGTCAGCATCTTCAATATTTCGAAGGTATTGGAACAGTTCATAAGGCGACGTTTTATCAGGATCAACCCAGATGGCGCCCTTTTCCGTCTTACCCATTTTTTTGCCATCGCTGGTCAGGAGTAGCTTGAAAGTGAGACCGTATACCTGCTCATTCTTTATCTTGTGACATAACCTTACACCGGCGATGATATTGGACCACTGGTCATTGCCGCCGAACTGCATTTTACAGTGATGCCTGTTGTTGAGCTCAAGAAAGTCATACGCCTGCATAATCATGTAGTTAAATTCCAAAAAGCTGAGACCGCGCTCAAGCCGCGACTTAAAGCATTCTGCTGTCAGCATCTGATTCACAGAAAATTTGACGCCAACTTCTCTTAAAAAAGCAATGTAGTTCAGATGATCGAGCCAGTCTGCATTATTGGCGAGGATACCGTTTTCACCGTCCAGTGTCAGGTATTTCTGCATTTGTTTCTTAAGTGCCATGGCATTTTCATCGAGTTGTTCGGATGTGAGCATCTTGCGCATATCCGTCTTGCCCGAAGGGTCGCCGACCTTTGCCGTGCCCGCCCCAACCAAAGCGATTGGAATATGGCCCGCACGCTGCATATGCATCATAACCATGATTTGAATAAAGTGACCCAGATGAAGACTGTCAGCTGTAGGGTCAAAGCCAATATAAAACGTTACGCGCTCTTTTTCAAGTAATTCCCTAACTTCATCCTCATGTGTCACCTGTTCGATGTAACCACGCTCCATCAGCGTATCGTATACATTCTTTGTCTGCATGTCAAAACACCTTCCTATCTTTAATAATCTTATGCAAATGAATCTTTTATCTTTTCTTTTATCTTTTTTTCTACCTTGTTGCCATCATTTATTACCCTTATGGTTTGGCGGCTGTTCGCCTGTAAAAAACACTTTAAGCAAGCCAATGCTTCCTTTATAAGCTTGTGGCACCCCTCTGATGCAAATAAAAAGGGTGCTCCCCGTCGAAGGACGAGAGCACCCGTGTTACCACCTTACTTTACAATCGTATCTGTGTTGCCCATACAATTGCCTTAAACTGTTTAACGCTCAGCATGCGTCACGGTTTCCCGTGAAAGCTCTTGAAGTGTAACGAACAACCCATATCGTCAGTGTTTTCACCTGCCACACTGCTCTCTAAATCCCCATGAGAGGCCTTTCTTCAATCCATACGCTTTATTATTAAGTTCTCCAAGTGATATAAATATAATCAATTCACAGAAAAATGTCAAGCCAAATGACTAAAATACGTTTTTAGCTCAAAACATAAATGCATTCAACAATGGCGATTGCATCATGATCTCACATATTGGGAACCCATTTTATAAGCGTGAGCCTTACATCAGCGTTTCAACATTAATGGAACGCTCTTTAATGAGATTCACAAATTTTTCACCCACTTGGACAATCGGTCTCGTCGGATAGTTTTCTTCAATAAAGACGATTTTACCGACGTCGCCATTGGTAAGCTTTACCGTTTTGCCAAGGTAAAACTCGGAAAGTTTCTTAATCAGAACATAACAGACTTTTGAATCAAAGAGCTTGCCGCTGGTCCACGAAAGGTATTCAGCCGCCATGATCGGCGAAATCGCCTTTTTATACGGACGGTCTGAAATCAGTGCATCAAAGACGTCGCAGACCATGATAATTTTTGCAAAATCATGAATTTGATTCTCGCGCAGTCTCAGCGGATAGCCACTGCCGTCCATGCGCTCGTGGTGATGCAGTGCAGCATACTTGATGTTGTTGCTGACACCCCGCGTCTTTAGCAGAATACTGTACCCAAACTGTGCATGTTTTTTAATGAGTTCAAATTCATCAGGTGTCACTTGCCCAGGTTTTTGAAGTAAAAATTCAGGAATATTGAGTTTGCCCATATCGAATAAAAGACCCGCTTCAGCAAGCTCTAAAATCTCGGGCTCGCTGTATCCCAGCCATTTGCCAATCATCGATGCCAAAATCGATACGCGAAGCGAATGATGAAAAGTATAGTCATCAGACGCTTTCAGCTGATTGAGGCGCATGAGCACGTCATTGTTTCGAATCATATCCGGCAGCGTTTCTTCAACGTTTCGCCTGATGCGATCGAGATCCAGCTCCCCGTCATCTTTAATATTTTCAATCACCTTTTTGGTATCCAGCAAAGCCTCTTCATGTTTTATATCAATTGGCACATTGCCTTCACCCGTCAATACGTGAACCGCCATATTGGCGTTGACAACAGAACGGGTTGCAGGCTCATAGACATGCATTTCAATCTCATCCAGCGCTTTTTGCAGTTTTTCTGCATCAAAGGGTTTGCCTTCGGTATGCGCTCGACTAGCGAGATCAGCCAGATCCATCTCGACAGATTCATCGAGCTCTTCCGCATGGTCCAAAATATAGACATCTTCAATACTCATTTGGGAAATGAGTGCTATATGTCTTTTAGAGAGTTTCGTCCCATTGCTCAATAGCTCAATCATGCTGTCGTTGCTAACGATAGGAGCACCGAGAATCATACCCGGTTCCAACTGACTTATCGCTACTTTTCTCACAGTCTATCACCGTCCAATTTGAGAGATTTGTAAAGACTTCACATTACATTTCTATTATACCTAAATTCAGCAAACCTGACAAAGAAATATCATTAAATCCGAATAATCGCCATGCTCTCTTTTAGTTCAGAAATCATGCCGCTTGGCAATGCTTCTAAACTAATGTTGATTTCATAGAGATGATCGCTGGTTTCATGCACTTCCAGCACTTTGCCAACCAAAGAAAAACGCGTCCTCAGGAAGGTGACGTCAATGTTGACAAATTGATTGATAGGGTAATCTGATTTTGTAATGACTTTAAGCTTGCCGTACGAAAGTTGCGAAAGGTCCATCAAAATCGGCATTTCTAGTTCTACGATTTCATTATCTTCCAGACAAAAGACTTTGCTGGTCTCAAAGCTGAATGCATCTTTAAAGCTGTTGATCATACTTACCCCTCCTTTTCAATTTCATATTTCTAATATACCCGCAATTGCATCTTTCAATCTGAGGTTTTATTTCATGCTAGAATCTGAAATAGAGAAAAGGATTATAGGATTGTCCAATTAAATAAACAAGTGAAATCGCCAGAAGACCAAAGTGAAGCGCCGTCTCTGCCCACAAATGTTCGTGCCCTTTCAGTTTCTTCCACAGCCATTCGAACAACGGGGTCGTCCCCATTACAGCCAATGCAAAAAAAACAAAGTGATGCTGGATGGTCGTTATCGTGGAAGGTTCCACGAGGCCATCCGCGCCATAACCGAACATGATTCCAATGTAAGTAAACCCATCCGATACAGCCGGATAATAAAAAATCATCCATCCCACGAGCATTGCTGCGAGAAAATACACGTGCTTGATCGGCTGTACGATCAGCGCTGGCAGAGAAAAATCACGAAACAACTGACTGCCCCATCGCTCGGCAAAAATCAATACACCGTTAAACAGTCCCCACAATACAAAGTTCCAGCTGGCACCATGCCATAATCCTGTTAAAAACCATACAACAGCCATGTTGCGAATAAAGCGCCTGCGGTTGCCACCAAGGGGAATATACACATAATCCCTGAAAAAGCTGCCGAGTGAAATATGCCATCGCCGCCAAAATGCTGAAATCGATTCGGAGATATATGGATAGTTAAAGTTCTCGCGATAATGAAAACCTACCATTCGGCCAAGCCCAATGGCCATATCGGAATAACCTGAAAAGTCATAATAAATCTGAAGGGCAAAGCAGGCACTGCCCAGCCACGCCGCAGAAACGCTCAGCTTTGTCAGATCGCCGTCAAGCATAACGGAGCCGATCTCCCCCGCGATGTTCCCAAAGTAAACCTTTTTAAAAAGACCAATACAGAAGCGATTGACACCATAGGAAAAATCAGACCAGTTTTCTTCGCGATGCCGAATTTCATGAGCAACGTCGCGGTATCGAACGATTGGACCTGCAACGAGTTGATGAAAAAGCGAGACATACAATAAGAAATCAAAAAAACGCGTATTTGGCTCAACGTCACCACGGTAGACGTCAATGGTATAAGAAAGCGTTTGGAATGTATAGAACGAGATGCCAATTGGCAGTGCAAAGGCATGAAACGGCAGTGAGAGATGAAACAGTTGGTTGATGTTATCCACAAAAAAACCACCGTACTTAAAAAAGCCCAAGAGACCGAGATTTGAAGCAAGCGACACAATCAGCCCCAGTCTTCGCTTTAACGGCACCGTCTGCCTTGCAATCCACCGACCGCACAGAAAATCTACCACTGCACTGAAAATCATCAATGAAATCCATACAGGTTCTCCCCAAGCATAGAAAATCAGCGAAAAAACGATGAGTACGGCATTGCGCTGATCTCGCGTTTTCAATATATAATAGAGTACCAAGTTAATTGGCAAAAAGTAAATTAAAAATGCAATGCTGGAAAATACCATTGGTCACCCCTAGTTGACGTTTTCAAGAATATCCGCGTAGGATTCAGCAGCAAGTGCCTGGCCTGAATTGACGAGCATCAACCGGTTGACGCCGTATTCATTGACGAGTTCTCCTACAGATTTACTCGTGTAGCGAAGGTCTACAACCACAATGCGCTTAAAGTGATTGACAAAATAAGGCGTCAGCGCATTGCCATAGGAATCTTTGATAATCATTAACGTCTCACCGTTCTCCGGCTGATCCAAATTATCAATCACTGCCAACCCAAAATCACCGCCCAAGAAGAGTTTGTATTTATAATCATCAATATCAAAATCTTCACTGATAACACTGTCGTAGTCTAGTGTACTTTGACTGGTAAAAACCTTGTACGTTACATTTGCCTTTGGCACATAGGCAGAAATTTTATCGTCGTGTGTCTTTAAAACATCACTTTGTGTCAAATTGTAAATAGAGCCCAGAAAGTCAATGTCCGTAAGCTCATCAAAAGCAGTGAGATCATATGGCTTAAACCCCATTTTCTTGCAGGCCTCAGTGTAAGCGTAGTAAGCGCCTAACGAAGTCCAGTGATGATCCGTTCGAAAATAAATATATTCATCCTGATGTGCAGCCAAAGCCGAATAGGGATCAATTTTAACGATGTCATGCTCGAGTCCGTCATAAAATTGCTGAATGGCATCATACTGATTATCTGTATATCTGGCGTAATCATCATCCACAAATGCAACGGGACTTGGCGCCATGAGCACGTAGACTTTGAGCTTATCCAAGTAATTGTCACTAAAGTGATTATAGGCTTCTGCCAACCTGTCAACTGTATCGGGTTTATAGACATAGGAAGTCATACCCTTTTGATCGTAAATTAATATATTCGTCTTGTAATCATCGGAAAATTCTACTTTGGAAACATCCACGCCCTTTTCGGGTTTTACGGGAATGAGCATGCCGATATCATCAGGATAATGCGCTACATCGTGCACGATTTTTGCCGATCTCACGGTTTTTTCTTCACCTGCAGCCGCTTCATTGGCACCATTTGTCGTCAGAAGGACAAAATCATCCTGCGTCTTTAAACCTTGAAATGACGAAAGCTTGGTCGACAAGTCAATCCAAGCCTCTCTGTAAAGAAAGCGATCTCTTAAAAAATCATCGATTCCCGTCGTATAGGCGCCACTAAAAAAATCCTCATAGGACCATTCCGGCCAAGGTGCCAGTCTTCGATTTTCTGTATATGATATATAGCTGTCGTCAAAATAGACACCATTGGCAATGCCCAGCGCCAACAGTCCCCCAACAAACAAGACAGCTTTAAGCTTAAATTCCCTCATATGCTAATCAATTACTCCAACCGTTATAATTGTTGTTGACAAAATCAATAAAAACAAGCTTACAAACTGCTTCTGAAAAATATGGCAATGACACCTGGACCGCAATGAGCCCCAATGGTACAGCCAAGCTGACCGATGATGAATTCGCGGGTACCATATGCCGTTTCAAAATGCGCCTTAACCAAAGCAGCTTCTTCTTCATTCACTGTATGCGCAATACCGATACACTGCCTGTCGAGATATTTGCCGTGCGCTTCTACGTAGTCCAGCATTTTCTGCAATCGGCGCTTTTTGCCCTTTACTTTGTCGATGGGCACTAAAAAACCGTCCTGAACATTGAGTACGGGCTTAATATTGAGAATATTGCCCAGTGTTGCCTGTGTCCGGTTGACGCGTCCGCCTCTAAAGAGATATTCCAGATCATCGACGGAAAAAACGTGTTCCATTGACGTTTTGGCGCTGTCCACATAGGCGATAATCTCGTCATGTGTTGCACCGTTTTCCGCCATTTTTGCTGCTTCAACGACAATCAGTGCCACGCCGATGGATGCACATTTGGTATCGATAATGGTTATTTTAGCATTTGGGTATTGCGCTATAATGTCCTCATGCGCCAGAACCGCTGTTTGATATGTACCTGAGAGATTAGACGAAAAAGCAATATAAATGTATTCATCCTCTGTTTGAGCCATGCGTTCAAACGCCTCCATAAAGACGCCAAGTGGAATTTGAGACGTCTTAACGCCTGCGCCCGCCTGCATCCGCACATAGAGCTCATCAGATGTCAAATCGACATTATCCCTGTATTCTATGCCATCAACGTACACCATGAGCGGCAGCACTTCAATACCATGTGCCGCTGCAATGGAATGGGGAATATCGCTTGCACTGTCCGCTATAATCTTGATTGCCATCTCTGCCTCCTATTCTAATGCCTCGTTGAGAATGACCATATGATAATGATCCTCCCAAACACCATTAATTTTAAGATATTTACGTGCAAGGCCTTCATTGACAAAGCCATTTTTTTCAACGGTTCGCATGGATTTGAGATTTCTCGGCATAATATTCGCCTCAATGCGATGAAGTTTCATCTCTTTAAAAGCAACTTCGACAACCTTTTGGATCGCCTCCGTCATATAGCCCTTTCCCTCGTATTCATAATCCAGCTTATAGCCGAGAAAACACGATTTAAAGACACCGCGAATAATATTCGTCAGTGCAATGCTGCCTATCGGAAGCTCATGATCTGATTGCTTTACAAAAATCCAAAACCGGATCATATCGCCTCTTAAAAAACCCTCTTCTTCAAGTTTTAGTGTCAGCCGATGATTTTCTACATCAAAAAAGCCAGGTGCTTTCTTGTGTTCCCAAGGTTCTAGAAATGCTTTGTTGCGTTTGTAATAAGCTGCAACCAGTGCCGCTTCTCTCGGTTCGAGTACTTTTAAGATCAAGCGCTCTGTGCTAAACACTTTCTTCAAAATAACATCACTTCCCTTTTAGCTTCGCCACAGCATTTGCCAAATTGGCAAATGCATGAATATCCAGCGCTTCACCGCGCGTGTTAACCGGAATGCCCGCTTCGACGAGTGCTTCGCCCGCCTCTATTTTCGTAAGTCCCAGCCGTCCGCTTGAAAGCGCATTTTGCAATGTCTTTCGACGTTTGCCAAAGGCATCGCGTATGGTATTAAAAAAGATTATCTCATCCAACAGCGCAACAGGAGCCGTTTCTCTGACCTTGAGCCTAATAACAGTCGAATCGACTTTTGGCGCCGGCATAAACGATCCTTTAGAAACGCGCGTTACAATGCTTGGTTCTGTAAAATATTGAACGACAACTGACAGCGCACCATAATCACGACTTGATGGCGATGCAAGTATTCTGTCAGCTACTTCTTTTTGAATCATCACAACCAAATCTGAAATCGGTATACGCTGTTCGAGAAACGTCATGATAATAGGCGTCGTCACATAATAGGGCAAATTTGCCACAAGTTTAGGCTTGCGCCCTTCAAAAGTTTCTTCAATCAAAGCCGGCAAATCGACTTTCAGTACATCCTTATTGATAATGCTCAGATTGTCAAAATGCCCCACTGTTTCATTTAAGATCGGCATTAGCGATGAATCGATTTCAATGGCAACGACGCGTTTTGCATTTTCACAAAGCACTTCCGTCATGACGCCAATGCCCGGTCCTATTTCCAAAATCTCATCCTCCGCGCCAATTTCCGCACCTTTTACAATGCGTTCCAAAACACTTTCGTCAATAATAAAGTTTTGACCAAGGCTTTTGCTGAAATGAAAACCATAACGCGCCATCAAATCCTTGATTGTTTTCGGTGAAGTTAATTTTCCCATGACCACCTATTCTCTCGTGATTTTCACGATCTGTATTGATAATCGCTATTCAAAGTTTACTGCTGATGGCGTTCCGCTTCTTCAACTGATTTTTGAAACTCTTCAGCTGTTATGCCATAGTGATTAAGCCTGCTTAAAAACTGTTTGCCGCTGCAATAGCCAATGCCCAAAAGTCTGCCGACAACCGCACGTTTCTGTGCAGCAGAATCAGTTCCCATAAGCCCCGCACGCCAAAGATCCGTCTGTGCAAATAAATGTGCCGGCTTGTCGGAGGCCGTTCGAACGCGGTTTAATGCGTCAACAATCGCTTCCGGCGAGGCATTTTCAATGCCAATGTCGCCTTCTGCATAAGCTTCTTCCTTCGATAGAAACGCATGTTTGCAGTTTGGAACACGCTTGCTGATTCGCGCCCTGATCTGCTCGCCGGCATAATCAGGATCTGTAAAAATAATGACGCCACTGGTTGCCATGGCGTGTTCAATCCGTTTAAATGTCGCCTCACTGATGCCAAAACCGTGTGTAATAATAAAGGCGCAGTCCACTGCGCGCTTCACGGCGGCAACATCATCTTTGCCTTCGACGACAATTGTTTCCTTTATATAGGGTTTTTCTTGAGTAAGCAATCAAACACCTCGATTTGCGTTTTTTATGCTGTTTTTATCAACCTGTCTTACCATCGCAGAACCACACTGTGATTTAATCAATTTGCATAACCGATCATCATGCTGTCATCAATGGGTTCATCCAAGACATAAACGCGAACATAACGCGTACCGTAACGCAGCGCCTGACTTCTATTTTCAATAAACAAATCAATACGGTTGCCTTTAATGGCACTGCCAGTATCCTCCGCTGATGAAAAGCCGTAGTCGCGCATACTGTCCAGTGACTCGACGTAGAGGTTCGAACCGAGCTTTATGACGCGAGGATCAACGGCGACCACGCCAGGCCGTGCCTTAGTTCCAGTAAATGTGATACCATATGCGGGATCACCGGGATTCTTCCCGCAGCTTTCATAGGAAAGATCATACGCCGTCGCGCGCATCACAATCATTTCTTTATAACGGAACGGCATGCCCCTGCTGGTGACGAGCAGTTTATCCAAACCTTCTTCAACGATCTCTGCAACGGGTTCACGTGAGATGACTTGATTGTCAAGCTGTCTGGAGACGAGCACACCATTTTCATAAACATTTTTAAATGTACACGTTGACAGACCATCTTCACCTTCAGACAAAAGCTGTGTCTTGCCGGGTTCCAAATTTTCTGTCAGCTTATAGACCGTACTGTGGTGTAACGTTTCAGCCACTTCTTCATAATCCACGTCAACTCTTACAATTTCAATCTTTCTATCGAGTGCAATCTGTTCAGACTTCCTCGGATAAACCTGGTCGTTTTCATCCAGTTCAATGCCGGCAGCTGTAAGTATTTTGCCAACCTGCGTCTCTGTGGTATAAAAAGTTCGCGTCTCTTCACCTTCTACAAGGGAAACGGCTTTGGCGCGTCGTACTTGTATGGTGAGATCACCTGTTATGCGCGTTTCCTCAGAAGGGATGACGACATCGCCTTCCCTGAGTTCAATATCGGCATGCGCCAGTGCAGCACCAACCGTTTGACTGAATGTCTTCATGGTTACTGTCTGAGATTCTTCTTCAATTGTAATGTCGTGCTTAAAACCTGCCTTAACGCCCATTGTGCCAATCAGGCCAATGGCAATGAGCAGGAAAAAAGGCTTTAATCCTTTTTGAGTCATGCAAAACCACCTTTAACACTATTTTATGTCCTGTCGTCGGGACTTCAGGTTATTTTAAAATATGTCTTTGCGTTGTTCAGCGTTATTTCTGCCAACGCCTCAAAGGAAATACCCTTAATTTGCGCAATGCGTTCACAAGTATAACGCACGTGCATAGGTTCATTGCGCTTTCCGCGGTATGGTTCCGGTGTCAAGTATGGTGAATCCGTCTCGATCATAAGTCTATCTAACGGGACATATTCTGCAACTTCAATTAATTTTCTGGCATTTTTGTAGGTTACGGGCCCGGCAATCGATAAGTAGGCACCGAGTTCCACGTATTGGCGCGCTAGCTCTCTGCTACCCGAATAACAGTGCATCAGAACACCCGTTTCAAACTGTTTCTGTGTTTTAAGAATGCGCAGGACATCGTCATTGGCATCCCTGTCATGGATAATAACCGGCAGCTGCATTGATTTTGCCAGCGCCAGCTGCTCAATAAACCATTTTTGCTGGAGATCTCTCGGCGACAGGTCGCGGTAATAGTCGAGCCCAATCTCTCCAATTGCTTTTACAACCGGTTTCTTCGCTAAATTTGCAATCATTTTGAGCATCATATCGTCCATGTCGACGACATCATGAGGATGAACACCTACTGCCGCATAAATAAAATCATATTGCTCCGCCAGTTTAACGGCTTCATAACTGGACTTTAGATCTGCGCCGGGATTCATAATATAGGTAATATCGTTGAGGCCCGCCCGCTTTATGACAAGTGCACGATCATGATCAAATTGTTCTGAATCAACGTGTGCATGCGAATCAAACAACATTTCTCTCTCACTTTCCGATTACATTTAAAAAGGAGGATGTGAGAAACCACATCCATTCAGTTAAGCTACGCAACATTATATCATATTCGGGCGCCGTTGACGATATTGAAAAGGGCATGCCGTCTGGCGCATGCCCTTCTATATGTTGCATTTGTATTTATTGAAAACGCATTTAAGAATACACGCTACGTACGCGTTTTAACTTAAGCACATCTCGATAGCAGTATGCATTACAGCCACATCATGTTTTAGATTTACTGAAACATCCGTCTGCCCTTAGGAAACGACACTGCCATCTTCTATATCGGCATTGACAATTGTCAGTTTTTCGCCAATCGACGCTGCCAAAATCATGCCTTCAGAAAGTTCGCCCCTTAATTTTACCGGTTTCAGATTTGCGACAATCACGACATTTTGTCCAACCAATTCTTCCGGCTTATAGTATTTTGCAATGCCCGAAACCACTTGGCGGTGATCGTTGCCAACTTTTAACGACAATATGAGCAGCTTGTCTGCATTGGGATGCGGTTTGCACGCTTCAATTTTAGCGACTCTAAGGTCGAGTTTTCCAAAGTCGTCAATGGTGATTTCTTCTTTATATGGTGCATATACCGCTACCGGTGCTTCGGATTCTGATGTTTCTTTTTCTGTAGTTTCCTTTTTCTGAGCCGAAAGTGCTTCAAGTGCTTCGAGTTCTTTGGCAATATCGATTCTTGGGAAGAGGGCTTCACCTTTTTTAATCGTCGTGCCGGCAGGATATGCACCGAATGCTTTACAGCTTTCCCATGCAGTCAACACGCCTTCCTGAATTTGAATCTGCTCCCATATCGCGCGGGATGTATGAATCATAAACGGCTGAATGAGCACGGAGACGAGGCGTATGCTTTCAATGAGATGATAGAGGACACTGTCCAGCTCGCCAGCTTTAGCGGCATCCTTTGCAAGTGCCCACGGCAACGTTTCATCAATATATTTATTGGTACGTCTGATCACTTTCCAAATCTCGTCCAGCGCTCCTGAATAATCCAGTCGATTCATCTTCTGATCCACGGCTTCGTGTGCTTTCGTTGCTACTGCAACGAGATCATCGTCAAATGCCGTCTTGGTGCCTGCACTTGGCACGACGCCATCCCGATATTTTTCCACCATGGAAAGACTTCTGGAGACGAGATTGCCTAAATCGTTGGCGAGATCCGCATTTAGTCTGTTCAGCAGTACTTCATTGGTAAAAATACCGTCTTGACCAAAAGTGTATTCTCTGAGCAGAAAATATTTCAGTGCATCGACGCCATAGCGATCAATCAGCGTCACTGGGTCGACGATATTGCCCTTTGATTTTGACATTTTGCCGCCCTCCAGCAAAATCCAGCCGTGGCCGAAAATCTTTTTCGGAAGCGGAATATCAAGTGCCATAAGGATGGAGAACCAGATAATCGTATGGAAACGCACGATTTCCTTTCCGACGAGCTGGACGTCAGCCGGCCAGTAGCGATCAAATTTCTCCAAATTATATTCCGGAAAGCCCAAAGCGCTGATATAGTTGCAAATAGCGTCTAGCCATACATAAATAACGTGTTTTGGATCAAGCGGCACCGGAATACCCCAATCAAAGGTTGAGCGGGAAATACAGAGATCTTCAAGACCCGGTTTGATAAAGTTATTGACCATTTCATTGATACGAGATTTAGGCTCCAGAATATCAGGGTTTTCTTCAAAGAGTTTTAACAGGCGATCCTGATATTTGGAGAGCCTGAAGAAATAAGCTTCTTCCTTTGTCTTTTGAACAGGTCTCCCGCAGTCCGGACATTTCCCGTCTTTTAACTGTGTCTCCGTCCAGAAGGATTCACACGGCGTGCAGTAAAGACCCTCGTACTCGCCTTTGTAAATATCGCCCTTCTCGTAGAGTTTCATAAAAATACCCTGAATATTCTTTTCGTGTTCTTCGTCTGTGGTACGAATAAACTGATCGTACGAAATCTCCATGGTTTGCCATAAATCCTTGATTTCATCCACGACATTGTCTAAGAAGGCTTTAGGTGCCATGCCTTGCGCCTCTGCCGCATTTTGAATTTTTTGACCGTGTTCATCTGTGCCCGTTAAAAACCAGACATCATACCCTGTTACGCGTTTATAGCGCGCAATGGCATCAGCGGCCACCGTTGTATACGTGTGACCAATGTGTAATTTTGAACTCGGATAATAAATAGGGGTGGTTACATAAAATGTTTTTTGAGACATATGCCTCTCTCCTTTCCATTTCATCATGACTTTTTCAGTTTCCTGCCGATTGCATCCGTTTTTTTGTTTTAATAATGCATACATCAATGCTTTTTTCACTGGTTATGGTAATGGTTATGGTATTGATAGTATTAATGGTAATATTATTGCTATGATTCGTTATGGTTCGTTATGCCAATAAGCTTAAAATAACAGCCCCGCGAAGCATTTCATACAAAGAATCTGATCTTTCCGTGTTAAATATTTTTGGCAATGATTCGCAAATACTATTCGATCAATGACTTTCAAAAAATATAAAAACGCTTCGCCCACAAAGGGACGAAGCGTGCCGTGTTACCACCCTAATTTAAAGCCTCATCGCTGAGACTTCCTCGTGCTGATCTAATCAATCAGCTGTATATCAACGCGTACAACCGCGGATGCCGCTTATGCAAAGCACTCACGCCATCAGTTCCAGGGCCATGTTCCGCATGCTCAAGTCATTGACTTTCACCAACCGTCAACTCTCTAAATCCCGCCGCTGCGTACTCTTCCTGTCATCACTTTTCGAAATATGCTGTCATTTCCTATGATTCTTGTCCAATTGTCAAAACCACAGATTTGATGACATTTTAACACAGTTTTTGACAAAAAACAATCCTCTATCTGCAAAGGTCATCGCTGCGATTTGATGATCGTTGTAAGCTAATCCAGATTCACAATTCACCCCGCATGCCCATTGCTTCCAAAAAATGACTGCAAAAATACTCCCCTATCAATACAAAAAAGTGTCTTTTCCATACAATCGGTTTGTGGTAGACTAAGTTTACATCATCAAAACCATATAAGACGTTGTCGGTCCTCTTATTCATTTTTATTTAGACGAAAAAACAAGAGGTTAAAAGGGAATGAGGTATAAAGCCTCAGCAGCCCCCGCTACTGTAAGGGAGTACGAAATCTCAAGTGCCACTGTTAACCATGGGAAGGCGAGAGAGTAGAACGATCCCCAAGCCAGGAGACCTGCCGCAGCTCAATGAGCAATGTAACTTCGGAGGGAGGTTCACTTGGTACATTTATTGTATGTTCTAAGGATTACCTGAAGCGGTAATCCTTTTTTTATTGGCTTTTATCAGCTTTTATTGGATTTAATCAACTTTTATCGACATCAAATATTTAATGAAATGACATCATCGATCAATCGGTACGATAAACCTTAAGATGCAACAGCCGTTACGATCGCAAACATCTCAATTTATAATAAACAGAGGAGAGAAGAAATGAATAAAAAAGCAGTGCTCATTATCGCACACGGCAGTAAAGTTCAGGAAACAAACGACATCACCATGGCGTATATGGCAGCACTAAAGGCGAAATCACCTGAAACGACATTCGCAAGCTGCTACCTCCAGCTCATGGCGCCAGATCTTAGAACGGCCATTGACGCCCTCTATGCAGACGGCGTACGTTCCATCAAAGCATTTCCGTTCTTTCTCTTTAACGGCAACCATATTAAAGAAGATATTCCCATGGAACTCAATGCCATTCGAGCTGACTACCCTGACTTAACCATTGACTTTTTAGCCAATATCGGCTTTGACGAAAAACTTGTCGACATCATCCTCGAAAGAGTGCTGCCGCTATGAATAAAGAAATGAACAAAACAATGCACGAAGAACCGCTAACCTATATTAAAGATCCCATGGGCATTGAAACCAAAAGTTTTGAGATTATAGATGAGATCATTCGCGAAAGCGGTCGCACCTACCCTGCCGAAGATGCCCTGACAAAAGCTATTTATCGCCGCGTCATTCATACATCCGCAGATTTTGACTATTTGGATAACCTTAAAATAGATCAAGCGTTTCTGGATGCCTTTGAAAAGACAGTTGAAATGCCGCTGACACTTTATACCGATACCAACATGGCACTATCCGGCATCAACAAGACGGCAATCGGCAAACTGCCTTGGACGCTCAAATGCTTCGTATCCGATGAAAATGCAAAAGTCATGGCAAAGGCACAAGGCATTACGCGCTCTATGGCAGCCATTCAGCTCGCCCTTGAAGAACCGGGTCTTAAGCTCTTTGTGCTCGGCAATGCACCAACTGCTATTTTTCAGCTCTTGGACTTCCATGCCGAAGCAAATCCCGATGTCCTTGGCGTCATCGGCGTTCCCGTTGGTTTTGTCGGCGCCGCCGAATCCAAAGATGCCCTCTTCGCTTCCAGTATCCCGTGTATTACGGCACTTGGCAGAAAAGGCGGCAGCAATGTGGCAGCTGCTATTGTCAACGCACTCGTCTATCACTTTAAAGGCAGGTAATGTTCATGGATAAAATGCTGTCAGATAGCGGCGAGCTCCTGCGAACAGGCTTTACAACAGGTGCCTGTGCAACAGCTGCCGCAACCTATGCTTTAAAGGCCTGCCTTGATGCAGCGCCCGATTTCGGCTGGTCTGCCATTGCCGTCAAAGCACCTGACGGCAGCATGCTTCCTGAAATTGAAGTCAAACTAATTGAAAAAAGTATTAAAGGCGCAAAAGCGCTTGTTATAAAAGATGCCGGTGACGATTACGACGTTACCGACGGACTGGAAATCTATGCAGAGGTCACCCTTACCTCAGCGGCTGGTGAAATTGTCATTGAAGGTGGCGATGGCGTCGGTCGCGTTACAAAACCCGGCCTACAACTTCCCGTAGGTGCATATGCCATTAATCCCAAACCCCTTCAAATGCTCAGAGACAACCTCGCGCCGCTCCTGCCTGACAGCTGTGGCATCAAGGTCATTATTTCTGCGCCAAAAGGGGTTTTATTGGCCGAAAAAACCTTTAA